>CAYZRM010000001.1:0-74251 GCA_964480845.1 uncultured Coxiellaceae bacterium
CGGCCAAGCCGCGGGACGACGGGGAGAGAAATGATTTGCGTGCATAGGCTAGCTGTCATTGCGAGCGTAGCGAAGCAATCCATGCAAACCTGGAACACTTATCATGGATTGTTTCGCTACGCTCGCAATGACAGCTAGTTTGTAGCTATTTCATCAACAACGCTGTTTTGACCATGGGTAGTGCTAAGCTTAGCCAGGGCGTGTATCGTTCTGGGTATTCATCTAATTCACGTTCTAATGTCTCTATGGTGATCCATCGGCTGGCATGTACTTCATCAGGGTTTAGTGTGAATGACAGATTGGTGGGTATAAAACCTAGCAGAACATGGTCTAGTTCATTCTCAGATAACCCATTAGAAAAATGCGCATTATAATGAAACTGCCCTAGTCGCTTTAATTCAACGCTAAATCCCATTTCTTCCTGTAAGCGTCGCTTGCCAGCGGCAATAATATCCTCCCCTTGACGGGGGTGGGAGCAGCAGGTGTTGGTCCATAGCCCAGGGCAGTGGTATTTGCCTAGAGCCCGCTGCTGTAAAAGCAGTTCTAACTGACCTGATTTTTCTCGAAAAACAAATACCGAGAAGGCACGATGTAGTAAATTTTGCTCATGTGCGGCCAGTTTTTCAGCAAGACCCAGCTCGTGGTCTTCTAAATCAACAAGAATGACGTATTCGGTTGCTGTCATAAAGCGTTTTCCAGTAGAATAGGGGCCTTTTATAGCCCTATGGCTCCTTAATTTCAAGAATTATATGCGCTGGCAAACATTAGAACAAACGGCAACAATCCCTATGCGTGTGGTAGGCCCGGTGAAAATTATCAGTCCCGAGGTCACTGAAGAGATATCGATACCACTCGCTACTTTTGAACAACCGCTATGGCCATCTACCCATCGCGGTGCACGTGTATGCACGCATGCTGGTGGCATACGCGCTCGTGTTATTGATGAGCGCATGACGCGATCCGTATTAGTTGAGGCTGATTCTGTTGTGGCTGTGCATGAGGTGATGCTTTCTCTTTATCAGCAGAAAGAAACATTACAAGCATTAGTCAGTGAATCTAGTCGCTTTGCTAAACTAATTGATATGCATACCCAGATTGTCGGCACTTTGTTGTATATTCGTTTTGAATTACTAACAGGCGATGCATCTGGCCATAATATGGTGACGCTTGCCTCAGATCGTATGCTGGATTGGATTTTGAAGACCTATCCCCAGCTCCGTTATGTGTCAATTTCGGGTAATTTCTGTTCGGATAAAAAAGTATCTGCGGTCAATGGTATTCTAGGGCGTGGAAAAAATGTGGTCGCAGAAGTCACTGTTTCTGCTGATTTATGTCGTCGTATGTTGAAGACAACGCCAGCCAAGATTGTTGACTTAAATATTAAGAAAAATTTACTGGGCAATATTGTGGCGGGTGGTTTGCGCACCGCAAACGCACACTTTGCCAATATGTTGCTAGGATTTTATTTAGCAACAGGGCAAGATGCCGCCAACATTATTGAGGGCTCTCAGGGTATTGTGCATGCTGAAGTAAAAAATGATGACTTGTATTTTTCTGTTACCCTGCCTAATTTAATCGTTGGTGCAGTCGGTAATGGTAAAGGATTAGATTTTGTTCTGGATAATTTGCGCTTATTAGGCTGCACTGAACCACGTGAACCAGGCGTCAATGCTAGGCGTTTAGCGGTGATTGCAGCATCAGCAGTGTTATGTGGCGAATTATCATTATTAGCCGCTCAAACCAATCAAGGCGAGCTTATGCAAAGCCATTTGAAGTTAGAACGCAAGGGAGAAAAGGCGAGTGGTTAAAGTCGGAATTGATGGATTGGCAATTTATACAGCCAAATATAAATTAGATTTGGCAACCTTAGCGGCGGCTCGTGGCATTGATGCAGATAAGTATTATGTTGGTCTAGGTCAACATCAAATGTCTGTGTCACCGCCTGGTGAGGATATTGTAACAATGGCTGCAAATGCCGCCACTAAAGTATTAAAGGACGTTGATAAAGCTGATATAGGCATGTTGTTGTTTGCGACAGAGTCAGGTATTGATCAATCAAAAGCGGCTGGTATTTATGTGCATCATCTCCTTGGCTTGTCACCATATTGTCGTGTGATAGAGCTGAAACAGGCTTGCTATAGCGGGACAGCTGGTTTGCAGTTAGCAATGCCTTACCTGCGAGAGCACCCTGATAAGAAAGTATTAGTGATAGCTTCTGACATTGCGCGTTATGGTTTGAATACACCAGGTGAATCATCACAAGGTTGTGCAGCCGTTGCTATGTTGCTAGCAGCCAATCCACGTATTTTAGCTATAGAGCCAGAATATGGTGTAGTGACTGATAATGTAATGGATTTTTGGCGGCCTAATTATTTGCATGAAGCTTTAGTAGAGGGTAAATATTCCAGCAAGCTTTATCTTTCTATGTTAGAAAAGAGCTGGCATCAATATTGTTCAGCTTCCAAGCGTGAATTTAAAGATCACGATTATTTTTGTTACCACTCTCCTGTGCCTCGTTTAGTTGAAAAAGCACATCAAAGTTTGTTAAAAATGAATAGCGCGGCTTTACCAGAAGAGATAGCTAATCAACAAGTAGCATTAGCATTACAATATGGGCGTTCGATAGGAAATAGCTATACAGCCTCTTTGTATGTTGGTCTTGCCTCATTGTTGGATAATAGCCAGGAAGATTTAACTGATAAGCGCATCGGATTTTATAGTTACGGCTCCGGTTGTGTGGCTGAATATTTTAGTGGTGTTGTGCAGTCAGGTTATCAGGCGCATTTACATCAAGCATATCATGCTGATCTCTTGGCAGCTCGCCAAGAGTTAGATTATCAAGGTTATGCTAATTTCTATCAATTTGATTATGTTGAAGATGGTAGTATGCAAGCGATACCAGCCCATGATGTTGGTGCTTATCGTCTAGCGCGTATCGAGAATCATAAACGTATTTACGAAGCAGTTTCTATCACTGAAGAAGATGCATGCTCACAAGCAGTAGCGATGGCATGAAAGTATATGCCCCCGGAAAGTTAATTCTCTCCGGCGAGCATGCAGTAGTGCATGGCCAACCTGTGTTGGCCATGGCAGTTAATCGTTATGCAACAGCCACGGTAACACACGAGCATACTCCCCGGTTTCTACTAGAGTTAGCTGATCTTGCTCATCGCAGTCATTTTAGTTTATCTGGGTTGCAACAATTAAAGTCGCGTCTTAAGCGTAAGTATCAGCGTTTTGTTAATGGTGAATATACGATACGCCAAGTATTGCATAAGCCATTTGAACTAGCGCAAGTTGCTTTGAGTTTGTTTGCTGAATCATTGAGTACACCTTTACCACATGGCGTTAATATACAAGTGGCATCAACTATTCCTATTGGTTGTGGTATGGGTTCATCGGCTGCAACGATTGTTAGCGTAATGTATGCAATGTCTACTTATTTAAATACACCCCTTACGCATGATCATTTATATTCATTGGCATTAGAAGCTGAAAATATGCAGCATGGTCGTTCTAGCGGTATTGATTTACGTATGGCATTAAATGGTGGTTGTTTATATATGCATGGACAAACGCAGTTGACGCGTCAGGTCCCGCATTTGAATATGTATTTAATTAATACGGGTACACCGGTTTCAAGTACGGGCCAATGTGTAGCCGCGGTTGCCCCACATTTTGAGTCGAGCACGCAATTAGGAAGTGATTTTTCAGCAGTTACTAATGCAATGGATGTGGCATTGCAGCAGCAATCAGTGAGTGATATGCGTATTGCTATCCAATCTAATCATCAGCTATTAACGCGTATTGGTGTTGTACCTTTAAGAGTTCAGTCGTTTATTCAAGAGATTGAGAGTGATCAGAGTAGTGTTGCCAAAATTTGTGGGGCAGGCGCTGTGATTGGTGATCAAGCAGGTGCGGTTTTAGTGGCAACAGATGATCATCAGCGCTTAGCAAGCATAGTAGCGAAATATCAGTACAGTATGATAGCAATTGCAGGTGAGAGTCGAGGTGTACATGCGAGTTAGTGCATCAGCACCGGCGTCCTTAATGCTCATGGGTGAGTATGCTGTGTTGCATGGGCACCGAGCCCTGGTGTGTGCGGTTGATAAGCGCATGAGAGTGGTAATGTCCTGGCGTGATGATAAAACGATACGTATTGAGTCTACTGCTCTAGGTGTGCATGTGACTAGCCTAACTGAGTTGACAGTGGTTAAACCTTTTCAGTTTGTGCTAACGATTCTAAAGCGTTATCAGCCACAGTTAAAGCAAGGCTTAGATATTTTTATCACAGCAGATTTTTCAACAACTATCGGTTTTGGATCTTCTGCTGCTGTGACGATTGCCACCTTAAAAGCATTGAATAAGTTATTAAATCGTTCTTTGAGTTTGTTAGAATTAACGAAAGAAGGCCGATCAATTGTACAAGCCGTACAAGGCAGAGGATCAGGCGCAGATATTGCTGCTGCCGTTTATGGTGGTATTGTCAGTTATCGAATGCATCAGTCACCGTCATTGCGAGCGCAGCGAAGCAATCCAAGCAAAATATCAACATTCACCACTATAGATGATGGCGCTGCTACGCTTGCAGCAACCATGGATCCAGAAATAGAATGCATTAATCATATTTTCCCATTAACAGCTATTTACGTTGGTTTTAAAACACCAACAGCTGAGGCTATCAAGTTATTACAAGACCGTTTTGCTAATAACAATGCATTATTACAATCTATTTTAAATACGATTGGCGAGTGCGCAGAAGCTGGCTTTAACTATGCTACAGAAGCCAATTGGCCTGAGCTAGGCCGTGTTATGACTATTCAGCAAGGGTTAATGCAAGCCTTGGGCGTTAGCCTGCCCGTCATCGACGAATTAATCCAACATCTATTATCTCAGCCTAGCATCCTAGGTGCAAAAATTTCCGGATCTGGTTTAGGTGATTGTGTTATTGGTCTAGGCGAGCTAGAAGCTAATCAAGAATTTAAAAGCCATTACGATGGCGTATGCCGCATACCGGTTGCTATGAGTCAATTAGGGGTTCAGTGTGAAGAAATCTGATGTCATTAAGCTTATATTCCCAAATAATGTTCCTACACAAATAGTCAAAGAAATAGGAAGTGCCTATGCGCCTACTAATATTGCTTTGTGCAAATATTGGGGGAAGCGTGACCAGCAAATTAATTTGCCGCTGACTTCTAGTTTATCGATTGCTTTACCTTCTAAGGGAGCACGTACTTCACTGAAGCTGCATGATCATGATCAAGTAACCCTGAATGGGCAGTTGCTGGCACCTGATAGTAATTTTGTAAAACGTCTTGGACAGTTTTTAGATTTATTTAGAATGCCTCATGCTTGGCATCTTGCTGTTGATATAGAGATGAACATACCTGTTGCAGCAGGTCTTGCTTCTTCTGCTTGTGGTTTTGCGGCATTAGTATTGTCTTTAGATGATTTATTTGGCTGGCAATTATCTAAAAAAGATTTATCTATCTTAGCTCGTTTAGGTAGTGGCAGTGCTTCCCGTTCATTATGGGATGGTTTTGTTGAATGGCATATAGGTCAGCAAGAAGATGGTATGGATAGCTATGCCGAGAGCCTACCATTTACTTGGTCCGAATTACGTGTGGGTATTTTGCCACTGAGTCAAAAAGAGAAGCCCATTTCTTCGCGTGAAGCTATGCAGCGTACGGTTGAAACCAGCTTGCTTTATAAAGAGTGGCCTCAGAAAGTGATGTTTGATATGGCCGCATTAAAGAAAGCATTAGAGACAAAAGATTTTGATTTATTAGGCGCAACGGCGGAGTCAAATGCAATGAATATGCATGCAACGATGCTGAGTAGCTGGCCACCTATATGCTATTCTTTGCCAGATACGATTGCTGCCATGCAGGAAATTTGGTCTTTGCGCCAGCAAGGCTGCCCCGTTTATTTTACACAAGATGCCGGCCCAAATTTGAAGCTCTTATTTCTCAAAGATCAAGCGGATCGCGTTAAGCAATCCTTTGCTAACCTGGATGCTTTGACACTTTTCTAGGCATTAATTGTTGGGAGAGGCAGGCCCAAAAGTAATTTGTGGTGCAGGTAAACTATTGGTGCTCCCGAATAAACCTTTTTGTGAAGGGGATGACGCAAGTGGTGATATTAATCCTGATAAGCTGATGTAGTGATCAGGTTCTGATGCTGCTGATGATTGTAGTGTGGCAATGCTATTGCTACTTTTATGATGGGTTAGTAACCGCTTTTGATCAGCAATATTGCTGATGCTGTTTTCGATTCCTTTTAACATTCTTTCCAAATAAGCTATTTTTTGCTTATTATTTTTTTCACGCGCACGTTGTATTCTCTGCTCGAGTAGGCTTCTTTGCTCCTTCATTTCCCTTTTAATCAGGTGAAGGGCATATTTGCCATAGTCTTGCATAAATTCATGATATTCTGGCATATCATTTAGAACAGTTTTTGTTTCTTTTACTCGGCTAGTAATGCTGTTAGTCATCTCTTTTAATAGATGGCCTCCATCTGGTTTTGTATCGATATGACTTTTGGCTACTTCTTCAAAGAGGCTGGTGTCCATCAATATGAATTTTGTTAGTGTTTTAAATTTATGGAAGATAAAAATAGGATCAGTCGCTAGCTGGCTAAAGTTTTGATTATCTTCAGCTGTGAACTCATTTGCTTGCGAGGTTGAGCCTGCAACCATTTTTGCTGTTGATCTTAAAGAGTCAGATTTTGTTGGCCAGAAATAGTAGCCATCTTCATAGACATGAGGTAAGTTCGCAATCGTTCTGCTTGAAAGTGCAAATGAATTAACGCTTGGTTTACGTAAAGAGCTATTTAAGAAGTTTTCGTCTTGTAGCTTGTACGTATAAGCAACATCCCACATTTTCATATCTGGGTCGAGCAGGTTGCCGTAAATGTCAAAATTACCACCATGTAGATCGTTTTCTTTTAACAGCATATTGATGACTAAGCACTCTGCTAAACCCTTTCTAATAGCATAGTTGTCAATATCCTGGTGATCTAAACAGAGATTAGATTGTTCAGTGCTGACCCCTTGCGCCTTGACTTCTGTTTTGATTAACACGGGGAAAAATGCAGCAAGTACGGCACATGTTAATAACTTGTTACCGTCAACTAAGTTAGAAACGATGCCGTTATAAATGTGTTCAGCGAGTTTGCCAGAGTTTTTCGCGTGTTCTAAAATGCCTAGCAGATCCATGGTGCTGTTGGGTTGCTTGATTGAGTAGGTAGGCTTGCCATCGCTGTCAAAATGAATGGATAAGGTTGGCAGTTTTTTGTTTGCAAGATCCTGCTTATTCAATGATTCACTAATAGCTGAGTTTAAAGAATGGTTTCTGCGATACTCTCTCAACTGCTGAACTAGTGTTTGTATATCCTGAATATTTTTCTCTGTAATGGATGATAACTTTTCTTGGTCTAATTTGAACTTAGCTAGAAAGCCATGTTTATTAACGTCGTTAAGCTCAAGTTGTCTGTAGCTAATCATGGCATGCAAAAGATGGCTGCCAATGTTATAAATTAAGTGGTCAGGGGGTGCTATTTTGTTGCATTGAGTATGGATGTTCTCAAGCTGTTCAATGATTGAAATAGGCATCTTTTTGCTTTGGTGCGCTTTAATAAGCTGGGTTTGATGCTCAATTTGAGTAATTAGATTCATTTCTGCTTGTGTTTCTTCAGGGGGTCTTTTGAGACTTTCTAAATACGTTTTTCTTTTTATGATCGCTAACTGAAGAGCCGTAACGCTTTCTTCAGTTAGTTTCTTGCCAAATAAATATTGGTTAAATAAGCTAACTAGGCCTGATGATGTTTCAGAATAGTAGCTATTGTAAAAGTCAGCACTATAAGTGGTGACAGCGCTTACAGCAATGCTGATAGATCCCAACCAAGAGCTTTGTGATGGCTTAGAGGTAGATGCTTGAGCATTGCGCTTTTCTTCATAGACCTTTTTAAGAGATGTTAAAAGCGTTAATAGCGTTGCTTGGTATCCTAGTAGTTGCTGTTGTAGAATTTTAGGCAGTTCCAAATTTTCTTTACGTAGCCTTCGTTTTGCATAAGGTACGAAGGGGATTTTTTCCATCATAATCCCAGCATATTGGTAGCAGTTGTCTTGGTTAACGATACTGACAGCTTTGGGAGACTTGTGTGGCGCAATAAGGCGCACAAAGTCAAAATTACATGCTTCAATTTCAGCCATTCTTTTGCTTTTATGCTCTTTAAATAAGAATGGTTTTTGTTTGGTGGAGTGGCTTTTTTTGTATTCTGATATGGGATGCGTACCGCCTACTTGCGTTTTCGTTGACTGTACACTGTATTGGCCAAGATACTTAGTCATTAAAGGCAATTCGGGAGGTGTTGCTTGAACCATCTGGAATTGGGTGCTTTGCTCAAGGCCACTCATAGCGATTGAGTTGGTTGCAGAAAAAGAGACACCTTGATCTTGGGGATCAGATGATGAACTTGTGTTGCTTGGTCTGCTGACTGCCATTAGTCTGCCTCAATAGGATTCTTTTTTTACATTACCAAGAATTTATTAAGAGAGTATTATGAAAAGCTATATATTCTTTATTTAAGAGGAATATAGGGCGTTAACAGATAAATGGCTTGTATTGTGCCAGCAGCAAAAAAACCAGCAACAACATCATCTAAAATCATACCAAATCCACCATGAACTTTCTCATCAATCAGGCTAATTGGCCAAGGTTTCCAGATATCAAATAGACGAAAGAGGGCAAAACCTAAGAGAACCCATACCCAACCATTGGGGGCGCCTATCATGGTAACAAAAAAACCCGCAAATTCATCAATACACATGCCGGGGTGATCATGCTCTTTGAGTTCTTTGCTAACGATATCAGATATCCAAGAGGTTATTGCAATGAAAATTAACACAAAAATAATATAAGCAAGTGGTGATAAGAAATAAGCTAATAAAAGATAGAAGGGGATGGCCATCAAGGTACCAAATGTACCTGGTGCAAAAGGGGCTAGTCCACTGCCTAAGCCAAACGCGACAAAATAAAGTGGGTTGGTCCACACCTTGGCGGGAATGGGTGGGATGGGTTTGGTAGATCTTGGTAAGTGGCTAAAAAACGACATGATAATTCCCTGTTTAATGATGCCCAGACAGCCTTGTCTGGGCTAGATGGTTATTTGTTAGTATGATTTTCTATTGGACGATTTTTTTTGGCTATTTTATCTAATAGGCCGTTAACAAACTTATATCCTTCAACCGAGCCAAACAGTTTGGTCAACTCTAGTGCTTCATTGATAATGACGCGATATGGAACATCCGGGCGTTTGGTTAATTCATAAGTCGCAATGCGTAATATAGAGATTTCAACAGGGTCTATATCGCTCATGCTTCTATTCAAGAATGGCTTCATTTCCGCATCTAACTCTGTCACATTGGTTGGTATGCCGTGCACTAATTCTTTGAAGTACGCTAAATCTATCTTTTTTTCAATATGATAGCGTAGGAATTCATTCTCAATGTCCATGATAGGATGGCCAGTTAGATGCCATTGGTACATTGCTTGTACAGCATAACGGCGGGCATTATGTCTAGCAGCAGGTTTAACGGCACTATCATTTTCAGTTGTCGGTTGTGGTTTCGGTTCGTTTTGCATGTTTATTTAGTCTACTTATTTCTCTTTGAAACTCATCAATATTTTGAAAACAACGATAAACAGACGCAAATCTAATGTAGGCAACCTGATCGAGCTCGTGGAGTTCTTCCATCACCCATTCACCAATTTGGGGTGAGGGTACTTCTCGTTCAGTGCAAGTCATTGCTTTTCTTAGAATGCGGGCAAGCGCTGTTTCGACCTTTTCAACACTTACAGGGCGTTTTTCCAAGGCTCTTAGGATCCCAGCACGCAATTTATCTTCGCTAAATGGCACACGGCGACCGTCTCGTTTTATCACTCTGGGCAGCGAAAACTCGGCTGTCTCATAGGTGGTAAAACGCTCTTTACAATCAGGACATTCGCGCCTACGTCGCGTTTGATTGCCTTCACGGATAAGCCGTGAATCAATCACTTTTGTGTCACTTGCATTGCAAAATGGGCAGTACATAGCTTTGGGTCTACCAAACTCTTTCGTGGCTAAAGTTTATCCGAAATTAGGTGGAAATAGAAGGAAATAATCAATGGGCGACTGCTATCCCCGCTAACTATCGTCCCGCAGCTTGTCCGCGGGATCCAGGCAGGCAATGCCAAGCTGGATCCCCCGCCTTTGCGGGGGACGACGAGATTGACGGGAATTCCTGGGGATAGCGACAGATTAAGCATGATTTTTAATGGTTTCTATGCAGCATTTTTTCCGCTAATGTTCGCAATTCCTTTGCTTTTTCACCTAGATACGCGATTGCCTCTAACCCTTCTTGATATAAGGCGTCTACTTGAGCTTTTGCTTGTGCTAATCCTAGCATGGCTGGGTAGGTTTTCTTATTGTTTACCACATCAATATTTTGTGGTTTGCCTAGTTGGTCACTGGTGGCTTCAATGTCCAAAATATCATCTTGAATCTGGAAGGCCAATCCTATGCAATCACCGAATACTTTTAGTGCTAGTTTATGTTTAGGATCACTATTATTTCCTGCTAAACGCCCCAACTCAACGCAAGCGGATAGTAAGGCACCTGTTTTTAAGTTGTATATTTCTAATAGCTGAGGAATGCTTAGCTGTTCACTTTGCATGAGTGTAATATCCATCGCTTGTCCTGCGGCCATGCCAAATGGGCCACAGGCTTCGCTTAATACTTTCATCATTTCAATACGTTTCTCTGCGGATAAAGGGGCGGGGTGGCTACTCAGGATTTGCATCGATAGCGTATGCAGGGCATCGCCTGTTAAAACAGCCATGCCATCGTTATAAACAATATGGCAGGTAGGTTTGCCACGGCGTAAATCGGCATTGTCCATACAAGGCAAATCATCATGGATAAGCGAATAAGTATGAATTAATTCAACTGCTGTTGCCGGTATATCTAAATTTTCTAATGGCGCATCAAAAATGGCGCCTGTTGCATAAATTAATGCGGGACGTAATTGTTTGCCGCCATTCGATAAAGAATAGGTCATGGCTTCCTTCAGAAGAGAAGAAGGGGTATTTTCTAAATACCGAGCAACTGTTTGCTCAATGCGTTTATTAATCATCACTATTGTTTTCCATCTCATCTTGGATGTTGTCGTAATCGGCTAGCGTTTCTTGGTTGTTTTGTTGGATGAGTATTTGTACCTTTTGTTCGGCATCGCTCAATATTTTTTGGCAATGCTTGATAAGGGTAATGCCACGCTCAAAATCGGCCAGAGAAGCTTCGAGGCTTTGCTCGCCATGCTCCATTTTATCAATGAGCTGGGTGATGTCTGATAATGATTCTTCCAGGCCTGGCAGTTTGGTTGATTTCTTAGTCATGAGATGGGCTCCTTTGTCGGAGCAAAAAGGTAACGCAAAATCTAGGGGGATGCAATCTTAAGAAATGCCGGCCGAGGCCGGCATATTGGGGTTGGTGGCTTACTGGCCAGCAGCGAGCGTGAAACCCAGTTGGCCATCGAAGGTATACAGATTTTCCGTTTTAATCACATCTAGGCCAAATTCATTGAGTTCATCTAGTAATCTGATGATGTCGTTATATTCTATTGCAGTTAATGCTTGCACATCATTGTTCGATTGGAAGCGGCAGCAGCAATGACGTAAATAGGGCTCGTCTATTGTGCTATTAGGCCAGATTTTTAAGCCTTTGCTATTAATCGTGATGAGTTTTAGTTTGCTTTCGATTTGAGATAGCTTATCTGCTAATTGTTCAGCAGGTATGCTGCTACCATTGTCGAGGAAGATATCAACACCGACTAATTCTTTTTTGGCAACGGTTACTTTTTTGTCTGCTTTGCATTCTATTTTACGATCAGCACCAGGTTGGTAGTTGGCAGGTTTGAAATGCTCAGGCTGTTGACCTAGGCGTGCTATGACTGCTTTTGCAAATTCGTTGGTGCCAACTTTTTCTTTACTACGCTGAGGCGAGTAAATATCAGCTGTGTGTATGCCATCTTCTATGGTTTTTAACCACGCGTTTTCAATTAAGGTGGCAGTTTCTGGTTGGTTGATATGAACTAACATTTGAATGGCTGCATTTAATAGGCCGGATGGATTTGCGATATTTTTACCAGCGATATCAGGAGCAGATCCATGGATGGCTTCAAACATAGCCACTTTTTTGCCTATGTTGGCAGAGCCTGCTAAACCGACAGAGCCTGCTACTTGTGCCGCAACGTCAGAAATGATATCGCCGTATAAGTTAAGCGTGACAATCACATCAAATCGCTCAGGCTGTGAGGCTAATAGAGCGGTACCAATGTCAATAATCATATGGTCGCTGGTGATTTCTGGGTATTCAGCTGCAATTTCATTAAATACTTTATGGAATAAGCCATCAGTCATTTTCATAATATTGTCTTTCGACATGCAGGTGACTTTTTTGCGATTAAACTTTCTCGCATATTCAAAGGCATAACGAATAATCTGCTCGCAGCCTGGACGACTAACAATTTTTAAGCATTGGTAGACTTCGTCTGTTTGGCGGTGTTCAATCCCTGAATATAAGTCTTCTTCATTCTCGCGAACAATCACAAGATCTATGCTGGGGCAGCTAGTGGGTACATAAGGCGCATAGGAAACACAAGGGCGTACGTTAGCAAATAAGCCTAATGTTTTACGTAAGGTAACATTTAAGCTTTTGTAGCCGCCACCTTGAGGGGTGGTAATGGGACTTTTTAGTAGTACATTAGTGCGCTTGAGAGAAGCCCATGCTTCGTCAGGAATCCCAGTGGTATTGCCTTTTAAATATACTTTTTCACCAACATCAATCACTTCTGGCGCAATATTGGCACTTGCTGCGCTAAGTATATCTAAAGTGGCTTGCATAATTTCGGGACCGATGCCGTCACCGTAGGCAACCGTAATAGGTGTCTTAACTGACATGTAAGTTCTCCTCTCGCATGAATGATTATTATACCTGAAGCTGGTTTTTTATTGTACTAGGCCGGCAATCACTTTTTCCATTTGCATAGAGCGTGAACCTTTCACTAACACAGTGGTTGTATTATGTAGTAGTGGCTGTAGAGCCGTCACTAACTTTTCTTGTTCGGCAAAGTGAAAAGCATTTTCACCAAAGGATAGTGATGCATTTTTGCTCAAATCTCCATAGGTGAATAGGAAATCAATTCCTGCTTCACGGATTTTTTCACCGGCTTTAGTGTGTAAAACATCAGCTTCATCACCTAGTTCGCGCATGTCACCTAGCACTAAAATCTTTTTTCCTGCAAAGGTTGCTAAGGTATCCACTGCTGCTTGTAATGAGAAAGGATTAGCATTGTAAGTGTCATCAATCACATTCACGCCATTAGCTAGTGTGTGTAGCTGTAAGCGGCCTGGGGCTGGATGGGCATTTTCTAAGCCAGCTTTGATGTTTGCTAATGGGATATCAATGGCGAGAGTTGCTGCAACGGCAGCTAATGCGTTTAATACATTATGTCTTCCTAGCAGGGGGAGGTTGACTTGAGTATTGCCCTTGGGGGTGTGGATAGTAATTGTTTGGGAACGAATCGCTTCTTCAAGTTGCGCATGGATGTCAGCATCTGGGTGGAAGCCAAAGGTAAGGTAGCGGTGATTGCCAACTTGTTCTCGCCAGAAAATATAGAAGGCATCATCTCTGTTAATAATGCCTATACCTTCTGCATCTAGGCCTTGGAATATTTCAGATTTTGCTTTGGCGACACCTGCAACGGTGCCAACACCTTCTAAATGAGCTGCGGCAGCATTAGTAATAATAGCCACTCGTGGTCTAGCAAGCTTTGTGAGATAAGCAATTTCACCAAAATGACTCATTCCCATTTCAAGTACAGCATATTTATGGTCGGCATTTAAACGGCATAGTGTTAAGGGGAGGCCCAAATGGTTATTAAGATTTCCTTGGGTTGCTAATACCTCGTGATCATGTTGGCAGGCAGTGCGTAAAATACTAGCCATCATATTTTTTAAAGTGGTTTTTCCGTTACTACCGGTGACTGCCAAAAATGGAATATCAAATTGATCTCGCCATGCTTGGCTAATTTTTCCTAAAGCTAACACGACATCTTCAACTACGATTTGTGGGATAGGGCAGTCAACTTGATGGTTAACTAATGCAGCAGCAGCGCCCTTCTCATAGGCTGTCTGTACAAAGTGATGGCCGTCAACGCGGCTGCCTGTGAGTGCAATAAATAAATTATTGGGCTGTATGGTGCGAGTATCAATGCTGACGCCTGCACAAGTGATGGATTCATTGCGGGCATTTATGCCTAAAATAGCAGAAATTTGTGCAATTGTTAGCGTTAGCATGGATACACCTTATTAGATTGAGATGCTGTATAATATCATCTAGTGATGAGTGATAAAATGCCTGTTGCAATCATAAGGATGTACCATGAAGGGATTAAAAGTGGGTCATCATACCCAGGTTGAACATAAGACTGGTGTGACCGTATTTTTGTTTGATCGTCCCGCAGTTGGTGCCTATACCCTGTGCGGTGCTGCACCCGCTTCACACGAGTGGGGGGTGTTGGAATCTGAAGCTAGTGTGGATGTCTTACACGGTTTGGTATTGTCTGGCGGTAGTGCTTATGGTTTGTTTGCAACGCAAGGTGTTATGCGTTTTTTACGTGAAGCGGGCATAGGATTGATGTTGCCACATGGCGTGGTACCAATAGTGCCCGCCGCAGCTATCTATGATTTAACATATGGACAAGCAGAACCACCGACAGCAGAAGATGCTTATCGAGCCTGTATTGATGCGCATGAAAATAACTATGCTTCTGGTGCAATAGGAGCAGGTGCAGGCGCAACGATAGGTAAAATTATTCCTGAGGCGCATAGTATGACCAGCGGCATTGGTCGAGCAGAAATGACCTTATCTAACGGGCTAGTTGTGTCAGCATATGCAGTAGTGAATGCGGTAGGTGATGTGAGGGATGAAGGTAGTCATATTATTGCAGGCGCTGTAAATGATGCGGGTCAATTCTTGGATTGTGAAGCATTCCTATTATCAGGCAAGGGAGAGGCGCTTTTAATTAATCAGCACACTAATACAACATTAGTTGCTGTTTTTACCAATGCAGCATTAACACGGCCTGAATTAAAGCGCGTTAGTAAAATGGCGGTAGCGGGGATGGCAAAAGCTATTTCACCGGTGTTTACAGATTACGATGGTGATACGATATTTGCTGTATCAATAGGTGATATGCCCGCAACGGTTTTATCCGTAGGTACGATAGCGACAGAGGTTGTTAGGCTGGCTATTTTAGATGCGGTTAAAGCAGCGGAAGTGATTAAATAACCCTTTTGCTTGGCAGAGGGTGGTAGCTTCGTTCACGGAGAGAGTAGATGACCCAGGGATTTTCATTATTTCGCTTATGGGCGCTCATTATTAAAGAATTTACGCAGCTAAAGCGCGATCATTCTACATTTGCATTGATTATTGGTTTGCCGCTAGTGCAGCTAGTTTTATTTGGTATGGCAATTAATACAAATCCTAAATATTTACCAAGCGCGTTAATTAATTCTGATGATGGCCCCTTCTCGCGTACGTTGGTACATCAATTAGAGAATACGCAGTATTTTAAATTTAATCACCGCCCAGCAACTGAAAAAGATGCTCATAAACTAATGGCAACAAATGAGGTGTTATTTACGTTAAATATTCCACCCGATTTTTCTCGAAAGTTAGTACGAGGAGAGTACCCTGCAGCCCTGTTAGAGGTGGATGGTACTGATCCGGTTTCAGTTGCTTATGCTGTTTCTGCATCAAATACGTTAATGAATAATTTATTTCAGTACGATTTGGTGGGGCCATTGGCTGATTTGAATCCGACTAAAGGGCCTGCGGAGCTTCGTATTCACACTAAGTATAATCCTAGTGCAGTGACATCTTATAATATTGTTCCTGGATTGCTGGGGTTAGTTTTGACCATGACCTTTGTCATGGTTGCTGCGATGGCTCTAACTCGTGAGCAAGAGCGCGGGACGATGGAAAGCCTATTGACCATGCCGCTATTGCCTTCAGAGGTGATAGTGGGTAAAGCTGGGCCTTTTATTTTGGTGGGGTATGCGCAAACTATCATTGTATTGGTTATTTCTATTTTCTTCTTTGGTATTCCAGTTAAAGGTAGTATGACCTTGCTATTATTAGCGACATTTCCGTTTATTTTAGCTAATTTATTTGTTGGTATATTGATGTCAACACTCGCTAAAACGCAGCTGGAAGCGAGTCAAATTTCCACTTTCTTTTTCTTACCATCTTTACTGCTATCAGGCTTTGCTTTCCCATTTTATGGTATGCCAGGCTGGGCGCAGTGGATAGGTAATGCGCTTCCATTAACTCATTTTAATCATATAGTCCGTGGTGTCATGTTAAAAGGCATTGGTTGGGGCGATGTATGGCCTGATTTATGGCCAATTTTGCTGTTTATGTTCGTTATGTTGTTCTTGGCGATGAAGCGATATCGTCAAACCTTGGATTAGGGGAATAACGTAATTGCGCTAACTGAATAAAATATTTTATAATTTAGTATGGACTAAGGAATCTATTAGCCGATTCATTCAACAGGAGGTTGAAATTGAAGTTAATATTTATAGGCGCTGGATCGGCTTTTACATCCCATTGTGGTAACTACAATTCCAATATGTTGTTGGTTGATGAAGAAAACAATGACAAATTGCTAATAGATTGTGGCTCTGATGCCAGACATGCATTAAGTGATCTTGGTTTTTCTTATAAAGATATTTCTAATGTTTATATCAGTCACTTGCATGCTGACCATGCCGGTGGTTTAGAATGGTTGGCACTGACAACCAAGTTTGATCCTTCTGCTGATAGGCCAAACTTATTTGCCAATCGCTCAATTATTAAAAATCTTTGGGAAAATACCTTGTCTGGTGGCTTATCTACTATACAGGGTGTCAAAGCAACCTTAGATAGCTTTTTCAAAGTAAATGAAGTGGATAATGATGGTTCTTTCATCTGGAATGATATTTCTTTTCAGACAGTTCAGACCGTGCATATTGTCGCTAACTTTGTATTTATGCCTAGCTTTGGCTTAATTTTTACAATTAACGGCACTAAAATATTTATTACCACCGATACGCAATTTGCACCTAGCCAAATGCGTGATATTTATCGTGATGTTGATTTAATATTTCATGATTGTGAAACAACGGCTGTTGCCAGTGGTGTGCATGCGCAATTTAAAGATTTAGCTACCTTAGATGAATCTATTAAAGCAAAGATGTGGTTATATCACTACAATCCAGGTGAGCTGCCAGATGCAAAGGCGCATGGATTTCTAGGTTTTGTAAAGAGAGGCCAAGTATTCGAGTTTTGATATTGGTGTGCTTATTTAGGAACTAGAAAGTGTTTTAATATAATCTTTTGCAGGCGTGCAATGATAAATTTCTTCCAATTTGGTATCAGTGCTTGCGTATCTAATACTAGGTCATCCACCGTTCTGGTTTGAAATTGCAAAATATTCTCAGTTTCTGTTGTGTCATACCAATTCAAGTAGTAAGGCTTCTCAATAAACTTTTCCCAAGGTATATCTTCTGCCTGTAGCTTACCCAGGTTGCCCATTAATAGTTTAGTGATGTATTCTTTATACGTAATTTGATTGTTTTTCCCGCCCGCAATAATAAATATTTTATGCGAAGCGTCTTTTTTAATGAGGGCATGATAAGTCGCAACAGCTAAATCTTTTACATGAACAGGTTCTACACGCGTATTCAATGCAATTTGAAAACCGAATTTGACTAAATCTTTATTGGGTACAAAAGTGGGGTTCATGATGACAGAGTAGCGTAGTATGCGCCAATCTAGCTTTGATGCTTTTAATAGGGATTCGCATTCAATTTTATTGGATGTGTACTGGCTGGTTGCTTTAATCGGATGCGCGGGGGTTAAGTATATTTCATTCGGGGAGGCATCACCAAAGACAGTGGTTGATGATGAAAATACAAAAGGAATCGTTGGTGCGTATTGTTCTGTTAATCGAATAAGTGTGCTGGTGCTGCCAACATTGAGCGTATAAGCTTGTTCGGGCTTAAGCTCAGATAGTGGTGGGATAATAAAAGCCAAATGGATGATGCCGGTCAGGGAATAGTGTTTGAATATAGCTTCTAATTCTTGGGGGTTGGTTAAGTCACCCCAGATGATATCGAGTTTAGATTTGGTTGCTTTATTTTTTAGGAAAGTGGCTATTTTGGCTGTGTGGGTATTGTGTAAATCAATACCCACAACATCCAGGCCTTCTTCCAATAGCTTTTCAATAACATATTGCGCTGTATTACCACAGGCGCCTGTTACTAAAATCATCTAGCGCGCTCCCAATTGACGGTTTTACCAAATAGAGGTGCGCCAACATAGGCATGTAGGTAAAGTGTGCGGCCGTCTGGTGAGGTTGATATTTGGCAGCGGTAAGTCTTGCCACTATCTGTATCTAAAATTGAACCATTTACCCACTTATCGCCTTCTTTTGTAAGGCCCCAAATGATGACCATGCCCATCTTGGGTTTATTTTTAGCGGATCCTTTGCAGGCTGTACAAAGATCTTTAGGGGTGGCGCCTTTGGTGGGGAGTATCTTTACAATTTGCCCTTGGAGTTGGCCGCCGCTAGGGTAAATTTTAACGATACTGCGTGGTGTGCCGCTTAAATCGTAGGTTCGCCAAGAGCCAATTGGTGAGGCATCTGCTAAGGCTGTGGTGAGGGGGATAAAGGTAAGTGTTAAACAAGTAGCAAGTGAGGTAACCCATTGTTTTATAGACATTATGTATCCTCCTAAAGATTTTCCCGCCCATGATGGGCGGGAAAATGAGAATTACGCGATGTTCCATAATAATTGTACACCGATTACATCTGCTTGCGTGCTGGTAAAGCCATTTTCAGTGACGCCTGAGTTTCTATCTATATGATTTAACCAAGCTTTCTGGCCAAAAGAATGGCTGTATGCAAGGTCTAAGCTGGCTTGCTTGCTCATGTCATAGCGTGTACCCACTGACACATTTAGACGCTGTGAATCAGGAATATAGGCTGTTCTATTGGGGCGTTGGGTTGCAATTTCATCGACACCGGCACCGGCACGTAATAACCATTTCTCATTTGCATGATAGTTGGCTGCTGCTGATAGGCGCCAGGTGTTGCGGAAATACTCATCCTGTGTTGCGTCAACTAGGCCGCTAGGGGCAACTGCGCCAAATGCGTGAATGGTGCGTAAGCTACTCCATTGCGTGAATTCAGCTGTTCCCATGATAGCCCAACGATTATTGAGTTCGTGATAAGCGCTCAGTGTTGTATAAGCAGGCATGGTGATATTAATACGTAAGCTTTCAGAGGTGCTATTCGCTGGGATGAATTGGGCGAGTGCGGGGGTTAAATTGTTGAGTGAGAATTGACTCTTGCCTGATAAGTGGTGAACAATTTGTGAGTGAAATGCTAAGCCGATACGTGTTTGTTTATTCACTTCGTAGAGACCACCAATATGTCCGCCATAGCCCCAGCCATTAGCTTGGTTTTTCTGGTCGGAGTCATTGCTGGTTAAGTATTGGGTATTAACTTTTGCATAGCTGTAAACGCTGAAGTATTGGAAATCAGGTCCTGCACCAATAGACCAATGATCATTGATACGATATGCCAAGCTAGGTCCCAGGTTGAGTGAGCGATCGATCGCGGTAATGGTTGTGTAGCGAAGCACAGAATCTTTGCCATATTTTAGACCCAAACCAAAAGGGGTATTGACGGTCATACCAAAGCGCCATTTTTCATTAATAGGCAAGACGTAGTGAAAGGCGGGGATAACACCTTTAAAGGTGGAAGTTGTGCTGCTAGTTTCACTGGTGGGTCTTGCTAAAATAGAAGGAGAAGATGGTGAGGGGCTAGGATAGCCAACCCCAGGACTGGTCACTGTTCCTTTATACTGGATTCTAGGGATAACGCCAATAGCAGAGCCAACAATCTGTTGTTTATCTAAAACAGTCAAAGCAGCTGGATTATAGTAGTTCGTACTAGCGTCACCAGCGAGTGCCGCACCACCCGCAAACTGATTACCTAAATCAGCTGCACTATCTAAGCCTAGACGAATACCTGATGCTAGCGTATAGCTTGATAGGCTCAATAAGACAATCGATACGCCAGTATTTAAAATCCATTTGCGTGACTTTTCCATATGACTCTCCTGGTAACAATCCATGTTGAAGGGTGGTTTAAGTTATCTATATCTATATGGGAATTAGTATATGTATGTTTTATCTGAGTTGCTAGAAATCTTTGCTAGTTAGATTGGCAACGCTTGATATAAAGTGCAGTGACAGTGTCATTAGGATTGGTTTGAGCTATTTTCTCGAATATTGTTAATGCTTCTGGTTTTTTATTTTCATGATAAAGCTCAACTGCTGTTGAAAAATCATTTAAGGTTTTATCTTTTAAGCCGATATTCTCTGCGTTATCTACATCATAAATTTCATAGATGGTAACAGGCTGTGTTTTTCCTTTTACTAGTAGCTGATCTATTTTTCGTAAATGGTAGTATTCAGTTGAAGATAAGCGTTTGTATGTTTCCTCTGTTAAAATACAAGGTATGCCATACACTTTTGTTAGGTCCTGTACGCGAGATGCCACATTGACCGCATCAGAGATCACCGTTGCATCCATACGGCGGTCGCTACCAACGGTACCCAGCATGAGTGATCCGCTATTTAGACCAATGCCGATTTTAATATTAATATTTGCCTGTTTTAGATAGGCAGAATTTTCATTATAGCGTCCCAATGTGCTTATCATGTCAATGGCAGCTTGAACGGGGTCTGCATTAATAGGGAAGAGTGCCATAATGCCATCACCTATGAATTTATCAATAAATCCACCATGTTCAGTGATGCAAGGTCCCATATAGCTTAAATATTCATTAATAAAATTGAAATTTTCTTCGGGAGATATTTTTTCTGATAATGTAGTAAATCCACGTATATCGCAGAACAAAACAGTCATTTCTTTTTGGATGTTATCACCAATATGTACATCGATAATGCTTTGTTTGCCTAGCATATCTAAGAATTCGTGCGGGACAAATCGATCAAGTGCGGTGTAAATCTGAGAGTTGAGCAAAGAAATAGCTGCTTGACCGGCAATCAGTTGCAATACACTTAATCGATCTGCAGAGAAAGTACCTGCTGTTAGATTGTTTTCAAGATATAAAATGCAAAGTATTTCGCCTTGATGAATGACGGGGAAGCATAAAATAGAGATGGGTTTTTTACTGACGATATAAGGGTCTTCGGTAAATATACCTGTTCTTGTTGCATCATCTAGAACAACTGGCTTTTCATTGCGCTGTACGTGTTTAACAACAGATACACTGATATCTGAGTAGTCTTGCAAAGACATATTTTTAACAATGACGGGTTTAGCATCTGCTGATTCACATTTGGCTGCAATCATGAATTGATCATTTTGTTTAAGTAGAAGGACAGATCTTGTTGCCCCTGCATTTTCCATCACTATCTTGATTAATGATAGTAGTAGTTCATCTAAAACCACCTTACCAGAGATGCTTTGTACTGATTTGATGACGGTCAAAAAGTCTAATGTAGAATCTTTTGTTAAAGATGTATTTGTGCTTGTATAAGACCTTGACTTGTCTGTTTTAATTTTATCAAGTTTAATGGAGATTTCAGGGTATTGTTCTGAAATTAGTTTTAATTTAACAAGGGCCCCCCAGCGTTGATATACTAAAGCTGCTTCTTGTAGATATAACTTGGCATGTCTTGGTTGGCCCGTATGATGATATAGCTTTCCAACAAATTCATTGGCAATGGCTTCTATCATGGTTAATCCATATTCTCGTGCAGCAACAATAGACTGATCGAATGAGATGAGAGAATTAGTAGCATCGCCTGTTAGGTATTGCCAGCTACCTAGTAATAATTTGTATTTGGCTTCAAAGTTAGCTGGGCAATGTATTGCCCAGCGTCTAAATCGATTTAGACTAGATTTAATATGTCTTTTGTATTTTATCTTTTTCCAAAATGAAGCTGATTGATAACATTTTAAATAAACTAATGCTGAAAAGAAGTAATACTCGGCGGACATAAATAAAGGAACCATATAAGGTGCTGTAATGTGTGGTTGTATGCGTTTAATAATGCCGATAGAAGATTCCCAATCTTCCAAAATATATGTTCCTATTAAGCATAAAATACCAGCTGATCCATAAGTCACTGGGTGAGTATAAGGTATTTTGTTATCAAAAAATTCAGATACACGGAAATCAAAAAATTCTTTTGGCTTTTCATTTTTTAATACAGGTAATAAGCGCTCAAATGTTTTGATGCTGCCAAGAGAGTCAAGGTGTTTGGTAAATTCAGGTATCACTGATACCACTTTCAGGCGCTTTTCAATCTCAGATATTTCATCGCCTTGCACTAACATCATTTGAGGGATAACGGCTGCTGCATAGCTACTGTAAAGTAAGTCACCTGCCTGGCGGCTGAAGTGGTAAGCTTTGTTTATTCGGACAAAGCAATCACGATAAGGTTCTTTCCAGGGGAAGACAAGTACGTCACTGGTAAAATAAATCATACTACGTATGCGGAAGTCATCAAATTTATCAGCCACTTGCAAGGCTAATTTAGAAAATTCATGGCCAGTTTCATAGCGATGAAAGCCTGCTACTAAGATCATGCTATAAACAAGATAATTAGTGGAGGATGCTGCTGTATAGCCATGAATTAAGCAATACCTTAAATTTTTCAGACCTAAATAAGCCAATAAATTAGGATCGCTCAAATAAGCTGAAGTACAAACTCGTTCGATGAAATCTACATAGAGTATTTTTTCTGGATCAGTTAATGCAGGTATGCGTAACATGTCATTAATAGTTAATTTTCTAACTGCTAAATATGTTTTAATAATTTCTATGAATACTTTCAGATTGCTAGGGTAGCGCTTAGCTGGCATGCCTAACACAGCAAGTCCACGCAAGCCAGAGTCAACAGCTTCTTCCAGCTTAGACTGCACAGCGTAAGACAATGCTTGTAGCATGATGATGCGCGCTTTATCTAATCTAGTCTTGGCTTTATTAATGAGAATATTAAATTGCTTATCAGCTTCGTCAAATCGACCTAATAAATGGATAGACTCTGCGTACCCTAAGTGGCAGTCTAACATCATCTGGTAATGATTTTCCCAAGCGTTTATTCCTAATAAATCGATTGTTCTTTCGTAATAAATGGCAGCTGATTCATAAGCAATAGATGTTTTTGCTTTTTCACCGGAACGGAAGTTAAGCTGAGCAACTTCAAATTTTTCTGAATCATTTGTTAATAGATCAAGGCTTTCATTGAAATGATTGGTAATTTCAAATAAATGCTCATTGATTTCTTCTGGTGTATTGGTTGTTAGCATTAGTCGACCAATCTTGAGATTAACTTTGCTTAATTGATCGGCTGTTAACATGGTGGCTGCAGATTGTTGAATCCTATCATGTGAAAATCGATATAGTATCGGTTTTTTTCCAGAGGCATAGTCTGGGTCTGCAATAATTAATTTATAACCGTCAGATAAGGGGATGATCAGGTTGCTTTCAAGGTTTGGCCATAAGTCATTTGCGGTTTCTTCTAACGATTTCCCATAAATACTGGCTAATGTTTTAAGGTCAAATTGGTTGCCTACACAGGCAGCCATTTGTAATAATTCTTGTGCAGATTTAGGTAGTTTTTCAATTTTATTGATGACTAAATCAACGACATTATCGGTGATGGTTAATGATTTTAAGGAGGTGATATCCCAGATCCATTCACTGGATTTTGAATCAAATACTAAATAATTTTCTTCGTACAACATGGTTAAGAAGGTGTTAACGAAAAATGGATTGCCACCTGTTTTGTCTAATATTAGTTCTGCTAGTGGAGTAACATCTAAATGTGTATTTAAAGTGTCATCCACTAATTCTTTAATGCTGTCTAGTCCAAGCGGTTTTATTTGTATACTGCCCATGGGAACATGCATTTTTTTCAAATCATCAATCATGTCCAGCAAAGGGTGTCCTGGTTGTGTTTCATTGTCCCGGTATACGCCAATTAGTAACAAATACTTCAAGCTGTCGTCTTTTAATAACTTTTTGATTAAATCAAGAGAAGCTAAATCTGCCCACTGCATGTCATCTAAGAAAATAACAGTAGGATGCTCCTTCCTTGCGAATGCTTGAATAAAATCAAAAAACACTAGTTCAAAGCGATTGCGAGCTTCAGATGGCGGTAATGTGGGTACAGCAGGTTGCTTACCTATCAGCCATTCTACTTCGGGAATAACATCAATTAGAATTTGGCCGTTAGATGCCAATGATTTTAAAATCTTATCGCGCCATATTTCAATTTGTGTCTGGTTTTCAGTGAGAATTTGATGAATTAATTTTTTGAAGGCTTGTATTAAACCAAAATAAGGTATCTTTTTTTGGAATTGCTCAAATTTGCCGGAAGTAAAATAGCCGTGTTCTTTGATGATTGGTTTATGGATCTCATTGATCAGTGATGTTTTGCCAATACCGGGGTAGCCGTATACTAGCAAGAGTTCACGTGAGCCATGGCTAATACGTGAAAAGGTAGCCAGTAAGTCATCAACCTCAGCTTCACGACCATATAATTTTTCTGGAATTTGTAATCGTCCCGCGTGATCTTTTTCACCTAAGGGGAAATCAATAATCTCATGTTTTTCTTTCCATGCTGTCGCAAATCGTTCTAAATCTGCTACTAAACCATTAGCTGTTGAATATCTATCTTCTGGTTTTTTGGCAAGTAATTTCATAATAATATTGGATATTACGAGAGGGATTTCGGGATCTAGTTCTGCTGGTGATTTAGGTTGTTTTGCAATATGACAATGTACCCATTCCATTGCATCTTCTGCGTGAAAAGGCAGCTTGCTTGTTAAGAGTTCGTAGAAGGTAATGCCTAAAGAGTATAAATCAGTACGATGATCCACAGCATGATTCATACGCGTTGTTTGTTCTGGTGACATATAGGCTAATGTGCCTTCCAAGCCTTCAGGGCTCACAATCTGTTGGTTTTCGTGAGAAAGTTGGGTTGATATGCCAAAATCAATTAACTTAATTTGGTTCAAGCCACGAGTCACAATAATATTGGCAGGCTTGATATCTTTATGAATGATATTTTGCGTATGTAATTCATAAAGGGTGCGCGCTAGCGGTAGCGCTAATTCTAGGAAGAGGTCTATCTTTAAGGCGATTTTATTGCCAACAATATCATTCAATTTAGGAATAACATGGCTTAATGTCGTGCTGTCTTGAATATCTTCTAAGACCAGTACGTAGCTATACCCGCTTTTATCTAGGCTGTAAGCCTTAATAACACCATTAGAATTAATTTTTTTTAGTAAGTTATATTCATGTTTTAGTTGAGAAATGTCTTCAACAGAGGGGTACTCGGCATTCAAAATTTTGAGTATAACAGGCATGTTGTCCTTTCTACGCAAACCATGGTAGATACTGGTTTTTGTATTAGAATCAATATGCGCTATGATTTTATACCCTGGTAAGCTAACCATTGCTTATTTAGCCCTCAACCTTAAGCATAATATTCCTTTGCAATTTTCATTATACTCGAATATTTGGCATAACTGGCAAAAAAAGAGTGGTAGTCTTTTCAGTTGCTTAAGTTGGGCAATGATTTATGATAAACTTATGAAGGATAGCAGGAGCTATTTTGTGGGGGCAAGGATGAGAAACAAACCGATAGTATCTGTCTTATTGGCCTCTGTGGCTGTATTGGTGGGCTGTTCCCATGAGACTTCGGGTAGTGCTCAAGGATATATAGAAGGTCGCTATACTTATATGGCGACGAGTGTTCCTGGTGTGTTGAAAAAGATATTAGTTGCGCGCGGTACGCAAGTTAAGCAAGGCCAACCATTAGCGATATTAGAAGCTCAGCCCGAAAGCGATGCTTATCAAGCCGCACTGGAAAACTACAATCAGGCATTAGCTGCCAAAGAAGCCATTAGCGCTAATCTTGAATATGCACGCTTAACATATGAGCGCAATAAAATTCTTGTTGAGAAAAAAGCAGTCCAGCAATCTATGTTGGATAGTGCCAAGGCGAATTTCAATGCATTAACGGCACAGTTGGCTCAGCAAAGCTCAAATATTGCGTCTTTAAAAGCAGCGCTTGCTCAGTCTAAATGGCAAACAGAGCAAAAAGTATTGGTGGCGCCTGTTGATAGCTTAGTCTTTGATACCTATTATCGACTAGGTGAATATACCGTTGCTAATAAACCAGTATTATCTCTACTAGCACCTGCTGATATTAAGGCTATTTTTTACGTGAATGAACCTGTGCTTGGTCACTTACGCTTAAACGAAAAAGTGAGTGTTCAATGCGATGGTTGTAAGAAGCCTTATACTGGCCGCATTAGCTTTATTTCGCCTAGTGCTGAATACACGCCACCTGTTATCTATAGCACTGAAACAAGTGAGAAGCTGGTGTATCGCATAGAAGCAGAATTTAAAAAAGAAGATGCAGTTAATTTGCATCCTGGCCAACCTGTCACAGTGACGTATCATTTCCATGGCTAATGATGAATATATCATTGATGTGAAACATTTAAATAAGAGCTTTGGTGGTAAGCCAGCTGTTATTGATGTGTCTTTGAAGGTGAAAAAAGGTGAAATATTTGGCTTTTTAGGGCCTAATGGTAGTGGTAAAACCACCACCATTCGTATGCTGTGTGGCTTAATGACGCCGGACTCAGGTGAAGGCCAATGCCTAGGTTATGACATTATTAAAGACTCACGCATGATTAAATGCTTAATGGGTTATGTGCCGCAAAAGTTCAGTCTGTATGAAGACATGACAACAAAAGAGAATCTCGAATTCGTTGCGCGTGCTTATGAAGAGCATGACTATGCTAGGCGTGTTACGGACATCATGGCGGATTTGGGTCTAGATGCTTATAAGAATATTTTAGCCGGTCGCTTGTCAGGTGGTTGGAAGCAACGATTATCATTAGCATCAGCCATGATACATGATCCTAAATTATTGTTATTAGACGAGCCAACCGCTGGGGTAGATCCTAAGGCAAGGCGTGATTTTTGGGATTATATTGCCCATCTCACCACGAAAGGTATTTCATCCCTGGTCACGACGCATTATATGGATGAAGCAGAGCGCTGTAACCGCTTGGCTTATATCGTTTATGGGCACCTATTAGCCAACGGCACTATCCCTGATATTATTGCGAAGGTTGGTTTGCAAACCTGGATGGCTAGTGGGGAGGGTTTGGCTGATTTAGCAGATGAGCTCAAGCAAAGCCAAGGTGTTGACCAAGTAGTGCGTTGGGGTAATGACCTGAGAATTTCAGGATTAGATGGGGTTGCACTGGGCAGGGTGGTTGAAAAATACACACAGTTCCATTGGCGCAAAGTGGATACCAGTATGGAAGAAGTCTTTATTCATTTAGTCGGGGAAGAACAAGCAAAGTAGCATTACCCTATAAGATGACATAACACTAAATTTAGCCCATAATGCGCCCTTCATTTACATTCATATAAAAGAATCATCATGGCACAATACATTTATACTATGCAGGGTGTGAGCAAAGTTGTTCCGCCTAAACGTGAAATTTTGAAAAATATTTGGCTTTCATTTTATCCAGGCGCCAAGATTGGTGTATTGGGTTTGAATGGTGCTGGTAAATCCACCTTGCTTAAAATTATGGCAGGTATAGATCAAGATATCCTTGGCGAAGCACGCCCATTAGCAGGCATCAAAGTAGGTTACTTATCCCAGGAGCCACAGCTAGATCCTAATAAAAACGTTAAGCAAAACGTTGAAGATGGCGTGGGCGAAGTCGTCGCTATGCTTAATCGCTTCAATGAAATTAGTGATAAATTTGCAGATCCTGAGCTTGATGCGGATGAAATGACTAAGCTCTTAGAAGAGCAGGGTGAGTTACAGCATAAGATTGACGTAGCTGGTGCTTGGGACCTGGATCGTAAATTAGAGATCGCTGCCGATGCCTTACGCTTACCAGCATGGGATGCTGATGTGACCAAGTTATCCGGTGGTGAACGTCGCCGAGTCGCTCTCTGTCGTTTATTGCTCTCTAAGCCAGATATGTTGCTATTAGACGAACCTACTAACCACTTAGATGCTGAGAGTGTTGCTTGGTTAGAGCGTTTCTTACACGATTATACCGGTACTGTTGTTGCAGTTACCCACGATCGTTACTTCTTGGATAATGTTGCTGGCTGGATTTTAGAATTAGACCGTGGACAAGGTATCCCTTATGAAGGTAATTACTCTTCATGGTTGGAGCAAAAAGATAAGCGCTTAGAGCAAGAGCAGCGTTCTGAAGATGCCCATCGTAAAGCGATGAAGGCTGAATTAGAATGGGTTAGACGTAACCAGAAAGGACAGCAAGCAAAAAACAGCGCACGTTTGAAGCGCTTTGAAGAATTATCCTCTGTGGAATTCCAAAAACGTTGTGAAACGCAAGAGCTGTATATTCCACCTGGTCCACGTTTAGGCGATATTGTTATTGAAGCAAAAAATCTAAGCAAAAAATTTGGCGACAAAGTCTTATTTGAGAATTTAAGCTTCAATATTCCTAAGGGTGCTGTTGTTGGTATTATCGGTCCTAATGGTGCAGGTAAATCGACACTGTTTAAAATTTTGAATGGCCAAGATACACCTGATAGTGGTGAGTTCCGTTTAGGTGATGCAGTTAAGCTTTCTTATGTTGATCAAAGTCGTGATAGCTTAGATGGTGATAAGACTGTTTGGGAAGAAGTATCTGGTGGTTTAGAAATCATGAATATTAATGGTTTTGAGATGCCTACCCGTGCCTATGTCGGTCGATTTAACTTTAAAGGTACAGATCAGCAGAAAGCGGTTAAAACTTTATCTGGTGGTGAGCGTAATCGCGTGCATTTAGCTAAGTTATTAGCAAATGGTGGTAACGTATTATTATTAGACGAACCAACTAATGATATCGACGTTGAAACCTTACGTGCATTAGAAGAAGCGATTTTGAACTTCCCAGGATGTGCATTGGTTGTATCGCATGATCGTTGGTTCTTAGATCGTGTTGCAACGCATATTTTAGCGTTTGAAGGTGATAGTAAGGTTACTTTCTTTGATGGCAATTATACTGATTACGAGAAAGATCGCGTGCGCACGTTAGGCGAGCAAGCTGTTCAGCCACATCGTATCAAGTTTAAAAAGCTAGAAGATTGATCTTTTTCTTGAGCATTTGTCGTTTCTGATGTTATTCAGAAGCGGCAAATGTATTCTCTGAGTTATTTGTTGTTTCCCCAAAAAAACGCATCATTTTTAGTATAAGTACTAATAAATTGAAATCATCTCTTTGTATTTCCCCTAGGAGAATTAGGTTTTTTAAAAAGAATTTAATTCTTATCTCACTGAATGATTGACAAAAATATCTGAAACACTTAGCATTTTATTCTGAAGATAGATCTCTTGATTGTTTTTCGGATGAATGAAAACTTGTCGTCATTACTTAAGGAAGGAATGTCAGGTATGAAAAGATCGACGAAATTACTAGCTCTCTCATTAATCACCGCTTCAACCGTTAGCTTCGCTCACGGCCACCACAACAACTTTAAAGGCGAAACAAACTTTAAAGATGCAGTTCCATGCCCAGTTCCTGCTACCTTAAACGGTGGTTTCTATGTGGGTGCGCAAGCTGGTTATGATTCTTATCGTATTCGTGAATCATTTGGTGGTGTTAACCAAGCTGGAACAATCAATGCAAGCGGAACAACCGTTCACAATGCAACTGGTTGGTTAGGTGGTTTGTTCTTAGGTTATGGCGATTACCTAAGCCCAGCTTTCTACCTCGGTGGTGAACTTTTTGGTAACTACAGTGGCGCTGAAGCTGCAAGACACTTTACTTCTACTACTGTTGCTACAGGTGCAACAATGAGTGGCTATGGTAAAGTAGAAGCTAAAGGCAACTATGGCTTAAGCATTATCCCAGGTTACAAAATCAACGATACCACTCTAGGTTATGTACGTTTAGGTTGGAACTGGGCTCGCATCAAGAATACAGCTACCTATAACGACTCAGCTGTTCCAGCAAACAACTACAGCTACAGCAATACCAATACCTACAATGGTTTCGCTTGGGGCTTAGGTATGGAAACCAAGTTAGTTGATAACTGGAGTGTTCGTACAGAGTACAACCACAGCTACTTCAACGACAGAAACACTATTAACCCATCTGACAACCAATTCTCCGTTGGTGTTTTATACCACTTCGTATAAGACTCAGATTAAAGACGCGCAAGTGCTTTTGGCACCTGCGCGTTTTTTTTTGCCTAAAATAAATCTGTAAAATATAAGAAGGTTAACGTGAATTTAGGTTTATTTGCATTAGCAATCGGTGGGTTTGGGATCGGTACCACAGAATTTATTGCAATGGCATTATTGCCAGATATTGCCACCAGTTTGCATATTAGTATTCCTCAAGTTGGACATATTATTTCTGCTTATGCGTTAGGGGTGGTAGTGGGTGCACCCATTTTAACGGCTATTGCTGGTCGCTTTTCACCTCAGCATATTTTATTTATATTAATGGGCTTATTTACTCTATTTAATGGATTGTCAGCGCTGGCTGTTAGCTATCCAACATTAATGTTATTTCGTTTCTTAGCTGGTTTGCCACATGGTGCTTTTTTTGGCGTAGGGGCAGTTGTTGCTGCTCGTCTTGCAAGGAAAGGAAAAGAAGCATCAGCTGTTGCTGTCATGTTTAGTGGATTAACTATAGCAAATCTATTGGGCGTACCTTTTACAACCTTTATTGGTCATCTGTGGGGGTGGCGTATTGCTTTTTGTCTAATTGCGCTGGTTGGATTAGTAACAATGGGCGCTATTTATTGCTGGATTCCGTCAGTCAATTTGCCACCAAGCAAAGGTATTTTGAAAGACTTACAAATACTAAAACAGAAAGCGCTATGGGTGGCATTAGCTATTACTTCTATTGGCTTTAGTAGCTTTTTTGCTTGGATGAGTTATTTGGTACCCTATTTTACACAGCAAGTTGGTTTTCCCGTGAGGTCTGTGCCGTTTTTAATGGCGGTTGCAGGGGTTGGGATGGTCATTGGTAATATTATCGGGGGGCGTTTAGCTGATAGTGTGAGGCCAATTATTGCGGTTATTGGTTTAATGTTTGTTTTAACCATATTGTTAACGGTGAGCGGGTTATTTATGTTGCCTAAATTGGTCGTTATATTATTTACGTTGATGATTGGATTAGTAACAATGGCTTTAGGTCCATCCATTCAGATGTTATTAATATCACATTCCAGAGACGCAGAGATGTTTGGCGCTTCCTTAGGGCAATCAGGTTTTAATATTGGTAATGCATTAGGCGCTTACCTTGGCGGCATTCCGTTGTTGTATGGTTTGTCGTATGCGTCATCGCAGTGGGTGGGGGCGATATTAAGCTTTATTGGGGCACTAATAGGATGTGGTTTATTACTTCAGCGTAGGGAGAATTAATTGTAGCCCGCATGTTAATGCGGGGCTTTTACTAATCCCAACCCCTGGTTAGATATAAGTTGATGTTCGACTAAATAAGCTGGTTTTAATAAATTGAGCAAACGCGAATAGCTTACTAAAAGCTGGTTTTTTAGTGTAGGTATATATATCAAACACTTCAACTTTTTTCATGCGTTCTACAATGTATTCATCACTGGTTTTAATTTCATCGACTAGCTTTAATGTTAAGGCTTCTTGGCCTAGCCAGTGCTCGCCTGTCGCTACTTTATCGATGTCTAAATCAGGGCGATTATCTTTAATCAAGGTTTTGAACTGATTGTGTATGTTTTCAATTTCTTCTTGCAGCTTCTCGCGACCCTCATCAGTATTATGCCCAAAGACGGTCAATGTGCGCTTAAAATCCCCAGCAGTCAGTTGTTCAAAGTCAATATGCTTGTCTTTCAATAAGCGATGAAAGTTAGGTAGCTGAATAATCACGCCAATCGAGCCAATAATAGCAAAAGGGGCTGCTAAAATTTTATCTGCAATACATGCCATCATATAGCCACCACTAGCAGCTACTTTATCAACAGCAACGGTAAGAGGAATGCCCGCATAACGTAGACGCATTAATTGTGCTGCAGCTAAGCCATAGCCATGTACTACACCACCAGGACTCTCTAGTTTTAGTAAGACTTCATCGCCTTTCTGAGCAATGCCTATGATGGCTGTAATTTGTTCGCCTAATGCAGGTACGCCAGATGCTTTCATGTCACCATTAAAAGATAAAACATACATTTTTTTACGGGGAGTATGTTTTGCTTGGTTTTTCTCTTCTTGTTTTTTGTCTTTTAAAAATTGCTTAAACGCTTTCTTAGATAGCGTTTCTTCCAGTAATGCTGCTTTTGTTTCGGCTGTTTTCTTGTTGAGATGTTTAATGATCAAACGACCTTTTAGTTGATCTTTGCCTTTAGCGAGTAGTGCAAAAAAGGCAATTAGAATGACTAAAACAAGTGCAACAACAATCATGGCTTTAGCGGTAAATAAACCTAGTTGTATGAGGGCGTCTAGCATATTACTTCCTACTTTGTTGGGTGGTTTTAATTAATAAGATATTTTGTTTGATGACTTCATCAGTATTGGTTGTTAAATTCATATTGATGGTACGCCATTGCCACTGTTTGCTTTCCATTTGGCTAGGAAAGACAAGCGCTGGCTCAATATCAACAACGCTAGCATTTTTCTTAAATAACCAGCTATAAGATCGGGGCACCCAGCTAACAATACCCACCCAGAGTGGCTGTTTGGTTTGTATAATGGTGCGATTGGAATCCCACAGTCTTAATACCATGAGACGCTTACCATTTTTTGTCTCAACAGCACGGGTCAAAATCAAAATAGGGCGCTTGTCGAGATATTGTGGTGAAACTAATGGTAAATACTGTGCACTTCTAATATCAGCAATTCTATGTAACGTGCTAATCCAGTCGCGAGCTGGTGGTTTTGCCCAGCCTTCTTTTAGCAGGGTGGTTTTAATTGCGTCAAATTTACCTGCCCAGGCCAAGTTGATTTGGGATGATGGGAAGCCAAATAAACTGGCACGATAGGCAGGAAGCATATCATTTTTTTCCCACCAAGCATTCTCATTTACTTCAACAATAGGTGCATCAGCTTGAGCATAGTTGATCACCATTTGCGGCATATAGTAGTGCTGAAACAGTGTAATGCTTATCCCTAGGGATGCTATTGCTACTATCAACACGCCTAGTGGCTGGATAATTGTTTCTTCTCTACGCTGGTAAGCAATAGTAATAAACGTTAACAGAGCGGCGCTAAGCAGCCAGCCAGCTACAATATCGGTAAACCAATGAGCTCCCAAATATAATCGAGAAATACTGACTAAAATAGCAATCGAAATTGCTATTAAATAAGCAGGCCAGCGATAACGTGGTCTAACACTTCGAGCAAGTAGAATTGCAATGCCAATATAGATGGTCGTTGCTAAGGTTGTATGGCCGCTAGGCATGGAAAATGTTTCAGGACTTTGGAATATACCCCAAGGGCGAGCTGATTGAATCAGATGCTTTAATACAAATACACTGCCGCCCGCTAGTATGCCTAATGCTAATAAATGCAAAGCAGTACGAGTATGTTTTTTGAATAATAGCCATGCACTGATAACGATAACCATGAATGCTAATATTTGTTTTTGACCAAATAAGCTTATGGTTAACATGATCTCATCGATATCTGGAGAGCGTATGCCGCGGAATAGATGAAAGATAGCATCATTAACAGCAATATTGTTTGCCCCTTTCATTTTTACATAAAAGGCCAGGCCTAAAAAAATAAGGCTAGTAAATAAAAATGCTAATGCGAGGCTAAGTTGGCCGTGTGTTTTTTGAGGGTCATAATGTTTTAATAGCGTCGTTGTTGGAGCAAATAGGCGAGAGTCTTTTAACTTAACCCAAATCCAATTTTGTAATTGCTCTATTTGATGACTAACCAATTTAATTAGTTTGTAAACAAACCACAGGCATAATAAAACAAATAAGGTAATCAGTAGCATCGCCAATATAACATGGATAGCAATGTCTGGCGGTAGCTCTAAAGAAGCGGCTCCTAATAAAATGCCTGGTAGCATGTAAGCGGGCGCCCACCCAATGGCAGAGAGAATATTCGCAATATAAAATCTCAGTGGTTTCATGCCTAGCATGCCAGCTACTAATGGTACGAGGGCCCTTACCGGTCCAACAAAACGCCCAATAAATACGCTCATGCTGCCGTATTTATGGAAAAAGCGTTCTCCGCTAGCTAATAATTGAGGTCGGGTTCGGAAAGGCCAAATGTAAACAAGGCGATGTTTGAATGCATGTCCTATCCAATAGCTAATGCCGTCGCCGACAATGGCGCCAAGAATGGCCCAGATAATGGTAGGCCAAAGAGGAATGATCCCTGAGCCTGCTAGGGCGCCGATGGCCGTCATCATAATGGTACCGGGAATGATGGTACCTAAAATGGCAACGGATTCAATAGCAGAGATCAGAAAGGTGAATAAGCCTGATAATTCAGGGTTGTTATTCAGCCATTGCAATAAAGGGCTTACTATGTCAGACATGCTAATATCATCCTTGCTGTTACTAACTCGTGTTACACATTGGTGAAACGTTAGTGCAGATCAATCAAGGGTTAAGTGACCTCTTCCCCTGATGCTTGCTTATCTGCGTGATACGAAGACCGAACTAGTGGGCCGCTAGCAATATTTTTAAAGCCTAATTCTTTCGCTAAGTCGGCAAATTGTTTGAATTCTTCTGGTGTCACATAGCGGCTAACAGGTAAATGGAATTTACTGGGTTGTAAATATTGTCCTAATGTAATCATATCGACATCGTGCGCACGTAAATCCCTTAGTGTTTGTTCCACCTCTTCATTGGTTTCACCTAAGCCTAGCATGATGCCAGATTTGGTTGGAATGCCAGGATATAATTTTTTAAATTCTTGTAGTAAACGTAAAGAATGCGCGTAATCAGAGCCTGGGCGTGCTGCTTTGTAAAGTCTGGGCACGGTTTCAATATTGTGGTTGAAGACGTCAGGTAAAGATTTGCCTGTTTCTTCAAGCGCAACTTCTAAGCGACCGCGGTAATCAGGCACTAGTACTTCGATTTGAATATGCGGGCTTTTTTTGCGAATTTCATCTATGCAGGCAGTAAAGTGGCTGGCGCCGCCATCACGTAAATCATCTCTATCAACAGAGGTAATAACGACATAGCGTAGATTCATCTTGGCAATGGTGTTGCCTAAATGAATAGGCTCATTAGGATCAAGAGCATCAGGGCGTCCATGAGCAACATCACAAAAACTGCAACGTCGAGTGCATTTATCACCCATGATCATGAAGGTGGCTGTGCCTTTTGTAAAACATTCTGGTAGGTTGGGGCAGGATGCTTCTTCACAGACGGTCACTAAGTTATTCTCTCTGAGTAAATTTTTTAATTCACTGACGGCAGGAGAGGCTGGGATGCGTACGCGTATCCAATCTGGTTTGCGTAGGGGATTCTCTGTTGGTTCAATTTTAACAGGGATTCTGGCTAATTTTTCGGCACCACGTTGCTTGGGGTGGCTAGTTTGAGTTGGCTTATTTTCCATCAGTTTCGCTCATTATCACATATAAAAAGTGGGGGTAGTATACCTTAATTTTGGCGGGAATAAATTTTTTAGGTCACATAGTTCCTAATGTAGGAGTCATTTAGGACTGGATAGGTGGCAGTAGGGTTAAAAGTTGTTTGGTAAATGCTTTTCCAGCAGATTCAACATCATTTAGCAAGCATAATTCGCTTGTTTGTGCCATTTGCAGTGCTTGAAATCCGCAAGGATTAATGCGATTAAATGGTGCTAAATCCATGTTAATATTAAAAGCAATCCCATGGTAAGAGCATCCACGGCGAATCCTAAGCCCGATTGAGCAAATTTTACTCTCGTTAACGTACACGCCAGGCGCATCAACTTTTCCATAAGCAATGATGTTGTATTCTGCCATTACTTGTATAACGCTGTTTTCTAGTAAAGTAACTAGCTCTCTCACATTCAGTTTGCGTCTACGAAGATCGATTAGTATGTAGGCCATTAATTGGCCGGGTCCGTGATAGGTGACTTGTCCACCTCTATCGGTTTGAACAATCGGTATCTCACCGGCATTTAATATGTGTTCGGGTTTTCCATTCTGACCCTGAGTGAAAATAGGGTCGTGCTCTAGCAACCAAATCTCATCAGGTGTGTCTGCTGTGCGTTGATTGGTGAAGGTCTGCATAGCATCCCAGGTGGTTGTGTAGGGTTGCCGACCTAGCCAGCGTATCATCAAAGCGGTTGCCATTAGAGTGCCATTAAAATATGTGGTGAAGAAGACAAATCGCGATAGATATTGTCTAGTTGTTCTTTAGAGGTCACATGTACAGTAATTGTTAAAGCGAGATATTTACCTTGCTTACTGGGCCGTGATTGATAAGCATTTTCAGAAAAGTCAGGTAAGTGTTTGCGGATGATACTAAGTACAGCTATTTCAAAGTCATCAGATTGTTGGCCAACTACTTTGATAGGGAAATCACAGGGGAATTTTAATAAAGTTTCAGGTTGTTCAGGGGTATCGGTCATGATGTTCTCCACAAAATACCCCTTCCTAGTTGCTATAGGAAGGGGGTGTCACTAGCCAGTGTTTACTTTGTTATCATTTTCTGTTTTAGAAAAATATTTATGGATAGTGTAGCTTACTGAATCAGTGGCGCGACGAAATATACCACCTTTGGGGTTGTTATTTAAGGCAACCAGTGGTTGGGTCGCAATGGTTTGGTTGTTTAAGTTAATATTAATAGAGCCATATGGTTGGCCTTTAACCAAAGGAGCTTTCAGTGGGGTGGTTAACTGAACAGCTGCTTGTACTTTTTTGAATTGGCCTGTTGGGACTGTCACATAAAAATCTTCGGTAACACCTAATGGCGTTTCGGATTGCTGACCTTGCCATACACGTGCTTTAACAACAGGGGCGGATGCGCTATATAATTTATGTGTTTCAAAAAAGCGGAACCCATACGTTAATAAACGAATAGAGTCTTCGGTGCGAGCTTGATCGGTTGGCTCACCTAGTACAATACTAACTAAACGCATGCCATCTTTCTTGGCAGAGGCAACCAAGCAATATCCAGCTTCATTGGTGTGGCCAGTTTTTAAACCATCAGCATATTGGTAGCGCCATAATAAGCGATTACGATTAGATTGTTTAATATTATTATAAGTGAACCATTTTTCAGAATAGAAGCCATAATCTTCTGGGAAGTTTTTAATGTAAGCGCGCGTTAGAATGGCTAAATCATGAGCGGTGGAGTAATGGTCTGGGTTGGGTAGGCCGGTGCTATCCATAAAATGACTATTATTCATACCTAATTGCTTTGCTTGCTGATTCATTAAGGCAACAAATGCTTCTTCAGAGCCTGCAACGTATTCAGCCATAGCGACAGTGGCATCGTTACCAGAGTCAACAATAATGCCTTGTACTAGGTCGCGTACGGGTACTTCATCCCCTGCTTTGACAAACATGCGGGAGCCTTCTGTTTTCCAAGCTTTGGTGCTGATACGGACATTATCATCCATGTGGATTTGGCCATTTTTCAGCGCTGCTGAAATAATATACATGGACATTAGTTTGGTTAAGCTAGCGGGTGGTAAGCGATTCTGTGAGTTTTTTTCTGCCAGAATTCGGCCGCTAGTAGAATCCATTAGTATGTACCCAGTTGCCTCTAAATTAGGCGCATTTGGGGTGAAGCTAGGCTGCTGTGGTTGGGTAGGTACTGGAATAATGGGGTTTGCACATAAGGATGTGCAAAACATAAAGCTGGCCAATAAGGCAGCGATAGATCGCTTACCTATAATAGATGAAGTTAGACGCATGAAAAGGTTCCCTATTGTTTTAGTGACAAAGCGCTTCTAAAGAGATGGCAGTGTAACAAAAATGTAGGGGTGTCTCTAGGGTTTGTGGGATGAAATTTATGTCGCCTACTAGACTTTCATCTCTTACTGATTTAGTGTTTTTGTTTTATTGATTCATCTCATTGGACTAACTATATATTAAGGAATAAGCTCATGTCTTTATTTCGTGTCTTGATGGCAACAGCAGTTGCTGCTGTGATTGCAAGCCCAATTTATGCCAGTGAAACTGCTACCCAAGAGCCAGCAACGACTGCTGCTATGCTTGCTAGCGACGCTGCTGATGTAAAAGTCAATTTGAATAAAGCAACGGCTAAAGAATTAATGAAAGTAAAGGGTTTGAATGCACCTAAAGCGCGTGCCATCGTTGCTTACCGTAAAAAACATGGTGACTTTAAATCCATGGATGAGTTAATGAAGGTAAAAGGCTTTAAAAAAGTAAATCAAGAAAAAATGGAAGAAATTAGCAATCAATTAACACTGGACTAATTGTTAATGATTCTTCTAAAAAAGGGTGCTTTGGGCACCCTTTTTTGCTATGTTGGGATCCGATTAACAAGGACAGTCAAAGAGGTTTAGTGTGCTAAAAAAAGAAATCGTTCCAGTTATTTTATGCGGTGGGTCGGGTACTAGATTATGGCCATTATCACGTCGTGTGCACCCAAAACAATTGCTTCCTTTGGTTGATGATCAAAGTATGCTGCAAAATACCATTTCTCGCGTTCAAAATATAGGCACCATGCAGCCTATGGTTATTTGTAATCAGGAATATCGATTTATTATCGCTGAACAGTTGTGCCAAGCGGGCTATAAGCAGGCAGAAATTTTCTTAGAGCCAGTAGGGCGTAATACTGCTCCGGCTATTACCATTGCAGCTATGCATATGCTTAACCAAGGTAAAGATCCGTTACTATTTGTGATGCCAGCGGATCATGTCATTGGCCAGCAAGACCAGCTAGCAGCTACTGTGGCAGCGGGAGCAGAATTAGCGGAGCAAGGTTATTTAGTAACCTTCGGTGTGGTGCCTACTAAGCCAGAAACAGGTTATGGCTATATCTTAAAGGGTGAAAGTGTCGGCAATAATGCCGGCTTCAACGTTAAACGTTTTGTAGAGAAGCCTAATTTAGAGAAGGCGCAAGAATATATTGCAAGCAAAGCTTATCTTTGGAATAGCGGAATGTTTTTGTTTAAAGCATCTACTTTCCTTAAAGCAATGCAAGAGCACGCAAATGATATTTATGTTGCTTGTGAGGGCTTAGCTAAGCATATTGAGATTGATTTAGATTTTCATCGCTTGGGCAAAGAATTTGAACAGGTAAGAAGTGAATCCATAGACTTTGCAGTGATGGAAAAGGCTAGCAATATTGCGGTTGTTCCTTTGCAATCTGATTGGAGTGATGTGGGCTCTTGGGATGTACTTTGGGATATCAGCGAGAAAGATAGTGATGGAAATGTTAAACGTGGCAATGTTTACACAGAAAATGTTAAAGACTCTTACTTGCGATCTGATAAGCGGTTAGTGGGTGTGGTTGGTTTATCCAATGTGGCTGTGGTGGAGACACCAGATGCTATTTTGGTGGCAAATAAAGAGAGTTGCCAGGATATTAAAGGGTTAGTCGCAACGCTTCAGAAACAAGCGAGAGAAGAGGTTGAGATTCATACTCGTGCTTATCGTCCTTGGGGTTATTATGAGAGTCTGAGTAAGAGTGATAGCTATCAAGTAAAGCATATTTGTGTGAATCCTGGGGCGAAATTATCTTTGCAAATGCATTATCGCCGTTCTGAGCATTGGGTCATCATTAAAGGTACAGCGATTGTTACTCATGGCGAAGAAGAGATTGAATTAACTGCTAACCAATCTATTTATATTCCTGTGACAGTGAAGCATAGAATGGAAAATCGTACGAAAGAACCGTTGCATTTTATTGAAGTGCAAACTGGGGATTATTTTGGTGAAGATGATATTGTGCGGTTTGAGGATATTTATGGAAGGAGAGAAAAAGACGGGATAGTTTGATGTAATTCTGTTTTGATTAACTGCGAAAAATAAAAATCCCTCTTTCCAGGGGGATTTTTATCTGGGGTAATTTTTGCTTACTCATTATAGGCATATACAGAAAAACCGTTCTGTAATGATATTTTATCTCGCTTAGCTTCTTTCAAGTCTTCTGCAACCATTTCTGCTACTAGCTCGTCAAAGCTGATTTTAGGTGCCCAATTTAATCTGTGTTGAGCTTTTGTTGCATCACCAAGAAGCGTTTCTACTTCAGCAGGGCGGAAGTAGCGAGGGTCAACTGCTACAATAACATTTCCATATTGATCGTAGCCTTTTTCTTCAGTACCAGATCCGCTCCAGGTAATATGGATATCCAGTTCTTTTGCTGCTCTCATGACAAAATCTCGAACAGAATATTGTTTGCCCGTTGCTATGACAAAATCTTCGGGTTTTTCCTGTTGAAGCATTAGCCATTGAGCTTCTATATAATCTTTTGCATGTCCCCAGTCACGTTTAGCATCCAAATTACCTAAGAATAGAGAGTAATCTTGTAGTCCTAATTTGATTTTAGTTAGTGCTCTGGTTATCTTTCGGCTTACAAATGTTTCACCACGTAAAGGAGATTCATGATTAAATAAAATGCCATTGCACGCATAGATGCCATATGCCTCACGATAATTTACTGTGATCCAGTAAGCGTATAATTTAGCCACAGCATAAGGTGATCGGGGATAGAAGGGGGTTTTTTCGCTTTGTGGGATTTCTTGTACAAGCCCATACAGTTCTGAAGTGGATGCTTGGTAAAAACGTGTTTTTTTCTCTAGCCCTAAAATACGAATAGCTTCCAATATTCTGAGTGGACCAATAGCATCTGCATTGGCTGTATATTCAGGTTCTTCAAAAGAGACGGCCACATGGCTTTGTGCCGCTAAATTGTAGATTTCATCGGGCTGGGTTTGTTGAATGATGCGAATCAAGCTACTGGAATCCGTCATGTCGCCATGATGCAAGAAAAACCGAGTATTACGTTTGTGAGGGTCCTGATAGAGATGATCAATGCGATCGGTGTTGAATAAAGAGGTACGTCGTTTGATGCCATGAACGATGTAACCTTTCTCTAACAAAAATTCAGCTAAATATGCGCCGTCTTGGCCAGTAATACCAGTTACTAATGCTACTTTATTATTCATTTTTACACCTAGTCCATTATTTATATGCGAATCTTCCACTCTAGAATCAGGAATGGTCTATCAAGGTTGCGATAATACTTTAGTTCCCGATGTTGGGCAAATAATCTATTAACATCAAATAGTTTTTTTGCGCCCACATTCTTGAATAGCGCAAAATTTGTTTAAAAAATCGTTTTTTTTGCTGGTCTATATCTGAATGATCTAACTGCAAGTGCTGGTACTATATGCTTGGTGTTTAACTTGGGCACTAGCCCTTAGTTGTCTTTTAAGAAAAAACTATCAATCCACAGTATTTTTCGCTTTTTTTGTATCAGCATTATTGTAGCCATATATTTTGAAGACTTCTCCAATCATGTCTTTTCTCATAGTAATGCTGGTTTTTGCATTTTCCTTAGCCTATCAATCTTGCGTAACATCATTTAGCAGGATAGAATGCCGCGATATAAACAGGGATTCCAATTTTATTCATAAGTTGGCGTTGATTTACGGCATCTTCAGGAGCAAAAAATGTTCATTCCAATTTATCAACCCTACCTCAATGGCAATGAGAAAAAATACGTTAATGAATGCTTGGATTCTAGCTGGATTTCATCAAAAGGTGAATTTATAGCGCGTTTTGAAAAAGGATTTGGTGAGTATATTGATGCGCCTTATTCAACCAGTGTTTGCAATGGTACGGTTGCCATTCATTTAGCACTAGCTGCATTAGGTATTCAGTCAGGAGATGAAATTATTGTACCTACCCTGACTTATGTTGCTTCTGTCAACACTATTGTGCAAGTTGGGGCAGTTCCTGTTTTTGCTGATAGCTTAGAAAAAACTTGGCAGGTAGATCCAGTGTCTATTCGTCAAAAAATCACCCCTAAAACAAAAGCAATTATGGCGGTTCATTTATATGGCCATCCTTGTGATATGCAGCCAATCTTAGATATTTGTAAAGAGCATAATTTGTATTTAATTGAAGATTGTGCAGAGGCGTTCGGTACGTATTATCGTGGCCAACATGTCGGCACATTTGGTGATGTTGCTACTTTTAGTTTTTTCGGAAATAAAACCCTTACTACCGGAGAAGGTGGAATGGTAGTTGCGCGTTCATCAGAAGTATTTGCCCGCTGTAATCTATTGAAAAATCAGGGTGTTTCTAGTCAAAAGATGTATTGGCATGATGTAGTTGCTTACAATTATCGCATGACAAATATTTGTGCAGCTATCGGGTTGGCTCAATTAGAACAAGTGAATGAAATTTTAGAAAAGAAAAGAAAAATAGCCGAATGGTACAGGGAAGATTTGCAAGGATTACCTTTAAAGACACATGATGAAGTGGGTGATGTAAAGCATTCTTACTGGATGTGTTCAATTATATTGAATGATGCAAAGCACAGGGATGTTCTACGCGATTACCTGAAAAATGCAAATATTGAAACACGGCCTTTATTCTATCCTGTTCACACCATGCCTATGTACCAGGACAAATCTTCTTATCCAGTAGCAGAATCAATAGGCGGCCGAGGCATTAACTTGCCAAGTTGGCCTGCATTAACTCGTGACAAAGTCTCCATAATCACTGGTAAAATCCAGGAGTATTTTTCTTGATCGCTCGATCTAGCTATTTAAGTGGAATTTGGAGTGCGCGCTATTTTTGGGTGCACCTCGCTTTATCTGATATTCGTATCAAATATAGACGATCTTTATTAGGGTTAGCTTGGGCATTGGTTCAGCCACTAGCGCTCACTATTTTGTTATCATTTGTAATGGGAAATATTTTTCAAGCTAAAAGCGAACAATATGCCCCTTATATTTTTTCAGGATTAATTGTCTGGGAATTTATTACTTCATCTGCTATTACTGGCTGTACCGCTTTGACGAACGCGGAAGGGTATATTAAGCAATTTACCCATCCGATGGCTATTTATACGCTACGCAGCGTTTTACCGTGTTTGATTAATCTTGGGTGTGCATCTTTAGGATTATTTGTTTGGTCTCTTATCGTTAATCCAGTTAACTTAAATGCAAGCTGGCTATGTTTACCAATATCATTTGTGCTGATTTTTTTCTTTGCATGGCCGTTGGCTACAATAGCTGCGTTTATAGGCGTCCAATTTAGAGATTTCTCTCAATTAATTATTATTGGTCTTCAAGCAGTATATTATATATCACCCATCTTCTTTTTGCCGGATATGTTTTTAAAGGCTAAAATAGGGTTCGTGTTAATGTACAACCCTATTTATCATCTATTAAATTTATTCCGTATGCCTTTGTTATATGGTCAGATCCCATTCTTATTTAGTTATATGTATGTGTGCTCTGTTTGTTTATTATTATGGCTTATCGCATGGATTTTTATTAAAAAAAATGAAAATAAAGTTATTTTTTACTTATAGGGACATTATTAATGAGCGTAGTTAGATTAGAGGGTGTAAACCTTCATTATTCTTCGCTTGCATACCGCGAAACATCTTTCAAAGCTTATATCTTTAAGTCATTAGGCTTAAGAAGAAAAAAAATGATAGATAACGTACATGCTTTAAAAGACATAAATATCAGTATTCAGTCGGGGGATAGGCTGGGGTTAATAGGTCATAATGGCGCAGGTAAGAGCACTTTACTAAAAACAATCGCAGGGCTTTATCCAATATCCTCTGGTAAAAGAGAGGTGAAAGGTAGAATACGTTCATTATTTGAGCTCAGTTTGGGTTTTGAAATGGAAGCATCGGGCAGAGAAAATATTTTCTACCGCGGGCTTTTACTGGGTCAGACGCCCGGAGAGATGAGCCGATTATCTAAAGAAATTATAGAGTTTACTAATATTGGTGAATTCATTGATTATCCAATTAAAACGTACTCAGCAGGTATGTTGGTTAGATTAGCATTTGCCATTTCTACTTCTATTCCGGGTGACTTATTGCTACTTGATGAGGTAGTAGGTGCGGGTGACGCAGATTTTATGGCAAAATCAACGCAACGGATCAATCAGCTGATTAATAATTCTCAAATGATGGTTTTAGCTTCTCATGACTTTGCAGCAATACGGAATTTTTGTAATCGAGCGCTAGTGCTAAAACATGGCAATATATTATTTGATGGAGATGTGGAAGGAGCCATAGCGTGTTATCACAGATCAATGAAGATAGAAGCTTAAAAATTAATTCATACAAAGAGCGGCGTGATTTAGCTAAGAAAAATCGTATTTTATGGCTAATCAATCACACCACTTTGCGTGACTTTGAAATCCCTATGCTGATATCATTGGGCTTTGAGGTATATACACCAAAAAATATTCCCGAGTTTATTCATGAATGGAGCGGTTCAAATTGTTATGATTATGATGGCACGCTGACTATTCCGTCCGAAGATCTAGCTATTTTAAACCAGCATGATTTTTATGATGGAGAGATGACAGAGACAATAGCGGCAATTATTAACAAATATTTTGCTTCCGCTTTTTGTGTTTTTTATCCAGCATTGCTAAATGAAGTGGTCAAAAATTTTCACGGGCATGTATTGCTTCGAGCATTTGGTTTGGATAAAAGTACCTCATATACAAAAGTCATAGAAGATGCGCTGGGTAGAAATTTCTTTACCATCCTTAAAAAAATGGGTAATCGGTTTTGGTTCTCAGAGTCATATGATAATTTAAATGAGATTGAACATTATTCATTAAAAAATCGAGCTATTTATCACCCTCTTGGATTGCCAGAAAGTTTTTTTAAGCATCAGAATACATGGGTAGGCGGCGAGAAAAAAATTCTATTTTTCTGCTCAAGAATCAATGCTTCACCTACTTACTATGGGAAGATTTATAAAGAATTCAAACAAAATTTTGGTGATATTCCTCATCTGATTGCTGGAAATCAACCTATAGCAGTAGACGATCCCTGTGTTGCAGGAAAGCAGTCTAGAGATACACTTGATCAGTGGTTAAAAAGTTATGCGGTTATGTATTATCATTCAGAAGAGCCACGGCATTTACATTATCATCCACTAGAAGCTATTATTTTTGGTATGCCCCTCATTTTTATGCGTAAAGGAATTTTGGAGCATATGGGTGGAAAAGATCAGCCAGGGGCTTGTGAAACCATACAGGAAGCTAGAGAAAAAATTCATCGCATTATAGGTGGTGACACCATTTTTATTAATGAAATTCTTAAGAGGCAGGTCGAAATGCTAACCGCTTTCTCTTTAGAATTTGCCAAAAAATTATGGCAAGAAAATTTCATTGATAAGGTATTGGTGGAAGAGATTACCTATACTAATATAAAGCCTATACATAAAATTGGTTTATTTTTGCCAGTGCCTTACAAGGGCGGAAGTCTGGTAGCTGCTAAAAATATAGCTAAAATGATTGTGCTAGGAAGTGAAGAGTTAGGTGATAATATTCAGCTTGTTTTTTCATGTGTGGAAAATGAATATAATGCAAAAGCTGATTTTAGAGACTTGACTGAGCTGGGCATTACCGTAAGAGAAACCAAGTGGATTAAACTGATAAAGCAGCAAGTAGAAGCTATACAAAATTTTGCTGGGAAAAAATCAAATTTAGATTTTCAACAATATTTGTTACCAACTGATGGTATTTGCAATTTCAATGACTGCGATTTTTGGTTGGTTATTTCAGATAGAACATGTTATCCGTTGGCTCCTATCAAACCCTATGGAATGGTTATCTATGATTATATACAGCGGTATGTGCCAGAAATCACCCATGGATCAGGGTCAGCTTTTGATAATTACATCGCAAGTGCAAGACAAGCAAATTTTGTATTAACAACCACGCCACAAACAGCTCAGGATGCAATCCAGTTTGCTGGTGTTAAAGCTAGTGCTGTGCATTTAATACCAATGGAATTTGAACCAGTAAAAGCGGATGCTTGTCAATTAATAGAAAATGAAGAGCCTTATTTTTTATGGCCAACAAATACTAGCCCACATAAAAATCATTTAAAAGCCCTTGAAGCTTTACATATTTATTACAATGAATTGAACGGCAGCTATAATGTTCATATAACTGGTTCGGATACGGAAGATTTTTCTAATTCATCTAGTCCATGCAATTATGTTAAGCAAGTTGTTGAGGCAATCAATAAATCTAGCAAAACAAGGCAGAGCATTCATATTTTTGGTGATTTGCCTAGAAAGGAATTCGCTAATAAGCTGAAAAAAGCTAGATTTGTGTGGCATCCAACCAAAATTGATAATGGTACCTATGCAGCTGTTGAGGCTGCTTATTTGGGTGTGCCTACGCTTAGTAATGATTATCCCCAAATGCATTATATAAATGAGCGGTTTAGATTAAATTTACAATTTATAAATATGAATGAGCCTTATAAGGTCGCCCTAAAGCTAAAAGAAATGGAAAAAATGCAAGATAAGTTGCGCCTCCATTTGCCTAAACAGGAATTTTTAGAGCAATTCTCTTATGAAAGCTTAGCTGCTAATTTTTGGAGTTCAATATGGAAGCTGATGTAAAAACCATAGGCATTTTTTTAGCTTACGCTCCTGAAGATCAAATTAAAAACCAAGGCATCGGTAGGCTGTTGGGTTTTTTGTTGTTAGGATTGCTTAAAGATCCAACAAATAAAGTTGTTATTGCAATGCCAGGTTGGTATGTCCAGGAAGTAATAAATTTTTTAAAAGATTTAGCCATAGATCAAGAAAGAATAGAGCTCATTTCAACACCTGGTTCACCTATTTTTGTAAAAATTAAAAAATTTTTACGGAAAAAGAAAAGCTCTACACAATCGCCCCAGCAAGCAAGCGCAAGCGGGGCGCGTCGTTCAACTATGAAAAGATATTTTATTAATCCAGTTGTTACAATGGTCAAGCATTGGGTTTCTGCGCGCTCATTTCTGGTTTTTATGTTAGGTGCTTGTTTGGTAATGACGGCGACTTTATTAGCCATCCTTTTCTTTGTTCCGCTAGCTGTTATAACCAGCTTAGTTGTATTAATTGCGTTAGGGGTCTATAGTTTTAAAAAAGCAAGGCCTAGGTTGATGCAATTTTTGCTTACTAAAAAGCATATGCTTCCTATGGGGGGAGCTAAATCAAGGTTATTGAATGTTAAAAATATATTGGAAGCAGCCAGATATCGATGGCGACAGCGTGGGCAATTAATGTATTCTATTGAGTATAAAAAGCTAGCTAATAAGGTGAATAAAAGAAAGGATATACACGCATGGTTTATTCCTGCCTTATTTTGGCCTGAGATTAAGCACATAAAGGCAAAAAAAATTGTATCTGTACCAGATGTAGTTTTTATTGAATTTCCTACGTTATTTATTGAAGCTGGTTATCGAAGAGATTTTCGTAGCTATGCTGAAACAATTTCAGTTGCTGACAATTTTATTTGTTACAGTGAATATGTAAAAGAAATGCATCTTATCAATAGTTTTGATATTGACCCTTCACGGATTTCAGTGATTCCTCATGGCGTTGTGCGGTCTGATGAACATTTTAAAGAGTTAGATCCAAGTAACTGGAGCCAAGAAGCCAAGCAAATTCTTTCTCAATTCCAGAAGAGTTATTTAAAAAATAACCAATATTTGAGCAGCTTTGATTTTGGGAATGCCAAATATATTTTTTACTCTTCTCAAAGTAGGCCCTATAAAAATATTTTGAGTTTAGTGAAGGTTTATGAAAGATTGCTAAGAGAGAATTTTTTAAATATAAAGCTTATTTTGACTGTTAATTTAGACCACGACAAGGCTCTAAAGGCTTATATTAAAGATAAAGATTTAGAAAAAGATGTACTTTGTCTACAGAATGTTTCAGCAAGAGTGCTAACTGCATTATATCAACGTGCTATATGTGCTGTTAATCCAACTTTATTTGAGGGGGGGTTCCCTTTCACATTTACAGAGGCTTATTCAGTCGGCACACCTTCTGTAATGAGCAATATTAATGTTGTCAATCGCCACATTAAAGATAATGAATTGAAAAATGTAATGTTATTTGATCCCTATGATTTGGATGATATGCTTCAAAAGATTGCTAGTGCTGTTAGGGATCCCGATGCTTTATATAAAATGCAGGCACCTTTATACGCTGAATTTGAAAAACGTTCATGGGAGCAGGTAGCCGAAGAATATGCTAATGTGATTAAAAATGTAGCTTAATATATGAATTTAATTATTTATGGTTGTGGTGGGCATGCAAGAAGCATTGCAGATGTAGCAATAGCTAATGGCTATTCTGAAATTACTTTTTTAGATGACTATGCAAAGCTAGAGGAAAAGATATTTAATTTTCCTATACAAAAGGAAATAATTAATAGTCAATTATCAAGTATTGTTGGGCTGGGAGATAATAATAAGCGTAAACATCTGTTTGAACAGCTAGATCAAAAATTTATCATATCTTTAGTATCAAAAGATGCGTATCTTGGGCAAGAAGCTTGCATTGATAAAGGCACATTTATCGGTCATCAGGCTTATATAGGGCCAAATGCACAGGTTGGTAAAAATACGATTATTAATACCCGGTCAATCGTTGAACATGATTGCGTAATAGGCGATCATTCACATGTTTCTGTTGGTTCTATTATGGCAGGAAAGGCTAAGCTTGGGGATAAGGTATTTTTAGGGGCTGGCGCAATAGTAGTTGATGGTATATCAGTATGTTCAGATGTTGTCATAGGTGCTGGCGCTGTTGTGACAAAAGATATAGTTGAGTCAGGAATTTACGTTGGTATACCAGCTTGTAAAATTAAATAGATCATCAGAATGGCTAATATAATAAAGTTGATAAAATCGATTTGTGCTTCTCAACCATTGCGTTTTCTTTTAGTCGGTGGTTTAAATACGCTATTTGGATACGCTGTATTTTCTATTTTCATTAGTTATCATTTGCCTTATCAAATAGCAATGTTTTTAGCAACTTGCCTAGGAATATTGTTTAACTTTAAATCGGTGGGATATTTGGTTTTTAATAATAAGAAGAATCACTTAATTTTTAAATTTATGCTGGTTTATTTTTTATTATACCTTGTTAATGTTAGCCTAATTTCTTTTCTTTCATTTATTTCACCCAACCTATATTTAAATGGAATGATTGCCATTTTAATAACCGCCGTACTTAATTATTTTTTAAGTAAGCGCTTTATTTTTAAAGAAAATGAGTGTAGTTTGGCCCATCATTAATGCAGACGCATGTATGTGTATTAGGATAAAAAGGAAAGGAGAATATGCTATGAAGGCAGTTATCTTAGCTGGGGGCTTAGGTACCCGAATCAGTGAAGAAACAATTTTAAAACCAAAACCAATGATTGAAATTGGCGGGCGACCTATTCTTTGGCACATAATGAAGCATTATTCTGCTTATGGAATAAATGATTTTATTATTTGTTTGGGTTACAAAGGGTATGTTATTAAAGAATACTTTATTAACTATTTTCATCACATGTCAGATGTCACCATAGATATTCGAAATAATTCAACTGAAATTCATCAAAATAATTCTGAGCCTTGGCGTGTAACCTTGGTTGACACTGGCGAGCATTCTATGACGGGTGGTCGATTGAAACGGGTTGCACATCATTTGGGTGATGAAGATTTTTGCTTTACGTATGGCGATGGCGTGTCAAATGTTAATATTAATGATCTGATTGATTTCCATAAAAAACAAGGTCGTTTAGCCACATTGACAGCTATTAAGCCACCTGCACGTTTTGGTGCTATTAATATTGAGCAAGAAAAAATCACTAGTTTCCAAGAAAAGCCTTACGGCGGAAATGGTTGGGCGAATGGTGGCTTTTTTGTTCTTTCCCCTAAGGTAATTGATTATATACAAGACGATCATACTATATGGGAGCGTGATCCGTTGGAGCGTTTAACGGAAGACCATCAAGTTTCTGCTTATCAGCATGAAGATTTCTGGTATGCAATGGATACGCTGAGAGATAAAAATTATCTTGAGCAATTATGGGAAAGTAAAGAAGCACCTTGGAAGGTTTGGTAATGACCTCAGATTTTTGGAAAAATAAGAAAGTTTTCATAACAGGGCATACAGGCTTTAAGGGCAGCTGGCTATCTTTATGGTTGCAGGAATTAGGCGCAGAGGTGATAGGCTTTTCTTTAGAGCCATCAACCGCACCTAATCTTTTTACAGTTGCTGCTGTAGAAAAAAACATGAAAAGCTATATCGGCGATATCCGAGATTTTGATGCATTAAAGCGGGCTATTTCGGATACCAGACCAGACATCATCTTTCACATGGCTGCACAATCATTAGTTCGTTATTCATACGATTATCCTATTGATACTTATGCTGTTAATGTGATGGGAACCGTTAATTTATTTGAAGCAGTGAGACAAGTAGGTGGTTGCAAAGCCATTGTCAATATTACTTCAGATAAATGTTATGAAAATAAAGAATGGCATTGGGGTTATCGCGAGCATGATGTATTAGGTGGACATGATCCTTACAGTAATAGTAAGGCTTGTGCAGAACTTGTGACTGCTTCTTTCCGTGATTCATTCTTCAAAGCGCAGGGTTGCGGATTGGCCTCTGTGAGAGCTGGGAATGTAATAGGGGGCGGTGACTGGGCGTTAGATCGTTTAATTCCAGATTTAATGCGTAGTTTAATAAATGAGAAAGTATTCAGTGTTCGCTATCCACATGCTCTGCGTCCTTGGCAGCATGTATTAGAGCCCTTGCATGGTTATTTATTAGTCGCAGAGCAATTATATCAGGCGCCTAGTGTTTATGCCGAAAGCTGGAATTTTGGCCCAGAAGAGAATGATGTTAAACCGGTTGAATGGATTATCAAGAAAGTTCAACAATTCTGGAAAGCCAATCTTACTTCTCAATATGATGCCAATGCAGTACAACGTCATGAAGCAACTTACCTTAAGTTAGATAGTTCTAAAGCAAAGAGTAAGCTGGGATGGAAGCCTAACTGGGATTTGGAAAAAGCGTTAGCTCAAACCGTTGATTGGTATCAAGCATATGCTAGAAAATCAGATATGCATCAGAAAACTTGCGCACAAATTAAAAAATATACTAGTTTACAAGGATAATATGACATGAGTTCAAATCAACCAATAGCTGTCCCTTATGGAAAAACTGTGCATGGTGAAGAAGAAATTGCAGCAGTCGTTAATGTATTGCGTACCTCTACTCAAATGGGTAAGCATGTGCGTGAAATGGAAGAGAAGGTAGCTGCTTTATTTAATAAAAAGCATGGCATTATGGTGAATTCTGGATCCTCTGCTAACTACTTAGCAATTGAAATTTTGCAATTACCAGCCGGCTCTGAAGTGATTACCCCCGTGCTAACTTTTTCAACCACCGTGGCACCTTTAATTAAAAATAATTTAGTGCCTGTATTTATTGATGTAGAACCTGATACTTTCAATATTGATGCTGATCAAGTTGAAGCAATGATCACTGATAAAACAAAAGCAATGATGATTCCTAATTTATTAGGTAATTTACCTAACTGGAAAAAATTAAGAGAAATCGCTGATCGTTATAATTTGTTAGTGATAGAAGATTCTGCTGATACCTTGGGTGCCACCATTGAAAATGAATCTGCAGGTCGCTTTAGTGATATTAGCACCACCAGTTTCTACGGTTCACATGTGATTAACTGTGGCGGTAATGGCGGTATGTTATGCGTTAACAACGATGAATTAGCGAATCGTGCTAAATTGTTAAGAAGCTGGGGCCGTAGTTCTTCTTTATTTGTTGAATCTGAAGCGATTGAAAATCGATTCAATGTGCAAGTGGATGGCATGGAATACGATGCTAAATTTTTATTTGAAGCATTAGGCTATAATCTTGAGCCATCTGAGATGGGCGCAGCATTTGGTTTAGTCCAGTTATCTAAATTAGACAATAATATTGCTTTAAGAGAAAAAGCGTTTAAGCAACACCAAGAATTTTTTAACCAATACCAAGATTGGTTCATATTTTCTAAGCAATTACCAGCATCGAGAACTGGCTGGTTAGCGTTCCCCCTCATTGTTAAAAATACTGCGCCTTTCTCTAGAAGAGAATTGCAAATTTTCTTAGAGAAAAAGCTAATTCAAACCAGAACCATTTTTACTGGCAATATTTTACGTCAGCCAGGTTTCAAGCAGGTAGAAAGAAGAGAATCTGCTAACGGATATCCAAATGCAGATCAAGTTATGAAAGGCGGTATGTTGATTGGTTGTCATCACGGGTTAACACCTGAAATGATGCAACACATACATCAATCATTCTTAGAGTTTGCTGCTCAATATAGTTCAGCAACAGTTTAAGGGGTGTATTAATGCATAATTCTATTAGCAGTTATAAACATTCAATTAATAATTATTTTTCTTTTTTAAAAGAAACCACGCGTTTAGATGATTTACATACTAAATCAATTTTATTACCTAACGACGCAGGTTATCTGTTGCCTGTTTGTGAGTTACATGCAACAGATAAGAATTTGATTAGCAAGTTTGCTAATTGGAGAAAGGAAAATGGCCAATTTTTCCCATCTCAGTTTCCTGTAACAGATGAAGGCACCACCACCTGGTTACGCAAGAGTGTCTTAGATGTTAAGGATAGAATTTTATTTTTAGTATTAGATAACCATGGCGAAGTGGTTGGTCATTTAGGATTTGCAAATGGTTTAAATGATCAAGGCGAATTAGAAGTTGATAATGTTGTGCGTGGCGTGAAACAAAGCCATGCCGGTATTATGCATCTTGCCATGCAAAAATTGATTGATTGGGCTGAAGAATTTATTGCCCCGGAAAAAATATTTTTACGCGTATTTAGCGATAATCAACATGCCATTAATTTTTATAAAAAACTTAGCTTCAAGGAAGATGGCCTTATTCCTTTAGCTAAGCATGTGGAAGGCGAAGCCGTATTTTATCGCGCCACTACCAGTGCTGATGAAAAAGTAGCGCAGCATTTTTTACGCATGGTATATGCACCAGCCAGATTAGAAAAAGCTGAGACCTTGATTTCAACAGCTGGCCCTTCTATTTCAGCTCGTGAAGTTAGCTACGCAAATGATGCAGCTAGAAATGGCTGGAATGGGAAGTGGAATACTTATATTAAGAAATTTGAAGAAACTTTCTGCGATTATATTGGTGTAAAGCATGCATTAACGACCTCTAGTTGCACGGGTGCACTTCACATTGCGCTTGCCGCTCTTGGTATTGGTCCTGGTGATGAAGTGATAGTGCCTGATATTACCTGGGTAGCAACAGCCAATGCAGTCGTTTACGTGGGTGCAACCCCAGTATTTGCTGATGTCGATTTAGATAGCTGGTGTATGACGCCTGAATCCTTCGAATCCTTAATTACTGAAAAAACAAAAGCAGTGATTCCTGTGCATTTATACGGCCATCCTGCTCCTATTGAAGAAATTGTTAAAATTGCACGTAAGCACGGCTTGTATATCATCGAAGACGCAGCGCCTTCCGTTGGTGCTGAGTGGACGGGCCAGAAAGTAGGTACCTTTGGTGATTTTGCTGCATTTAGTTTCCAAGGTGCAAAATTAGCAGTCAGTGGTGAAGGCGGTATGCTAGTTACCAATAATGATGAGTTATTTGCGAAAGCATATGCCATTTGGGATCAGGGCCGCGAACCTAATACTTTCTGGATTAAGCAAAATGGCTTAAAATATAAGATGTCTAATGTCCAAGCAGCTATTGGTTTAGGGCAGGTAGAAAGAATTGTTGAGCTAATTGAAGCAAAACGTCGAATTTTCTCTTGGTATGCTGAGCATCTACAAGATACGCCGCATATTAAATTAAATTATGAAGTGCCAAATGCTTATAGTATTTACTGGATGACTAGTATTATGGTAGATGATAAAAGTGGCATAGGACGTGATCGTTTGCGTGACGCTTTAAAAGCAAGAAATATAGATACACGTCCTGTATTTCCTGCCATTAGCCAGTATCCTCATTGGCCAAGAGCACAACAGGCACAAGTCAATTCATCTTACATTGGTAAGCAAGCAATTAACATGCCAAGTGGCGTCTGTCTAAAGCAAAGAGAAGTAGAATATATTTGTCGTTCATTAAAAGAAATTTTAGTGACACAAGATATTTTAATTCCTGCTTAACTTCACTCTGTACAAAAGGCAAGATGCTCATCTTGTCTTTTGCCTTAATGAGAATAGCATGAAAAAACATATCAGTATCGTAACACCTTGTTACAATGAAGAGAAAAATGTTGAAGAGATTTATCATCAAGTTAAGATGGTGATGAATGGGTTGCCTCAATATACATATGAACATATCTTCATTGATAACGCCTCTATAGATAAAACAGTTAATATTTTACGTCATATGGCAGCTCATGATAAAAACGTAAAAATTATTTGTAATGCTAGAAATTTTGGTCCTGTACGCTCTCCGTATTATGGTTTATTGCAAGCTAAAGGTGATGCTGTCGTTTGTATTTCAGCGGATTTGCAAGAGCCACCAACCTTAATTAAAGATTTTTTAGAAAAGTGGGAAGCCGGTTTTAAGGTTGTTGCTGGTACAAAAGCACAGAGCCGTGAGTCTAAGCTAATTTTCTTTTTACGTAAGCTATATTATCGCACCGTTTCTAAAATTTCAGATGTAAAATTAATTAGAAACTTTCATGGCTTTGGTTTATACGATAAAGCTGTTATTCAAGCGTTTAGAAAAATAGATGATCCTTATCCATACCTACGTGGCTTGGTATCAGAAATTGGTTACAAAACCACAGAAGTACCGTATACACAAGAAGAACGTATGCATGGTAAATCGAAAGCGAACATCTTTGTCTTGTATGACTGGGTTATGTTAGGTATTACCAGTCATAGTAAATTTCCTATCCGACTAACCACGATGGTGGGGTTTAGCCTAGCCTTTTTAAGTTTTTTAGCTTCTATTGCATTTGTTGTATTAAAGCTAATGTTCTGGTCTAGTTTTAAATTGGGTGTGGCACCGTTATTAATTGGCTTATTTTTCTTTTCATCAATACAATTATTCTTTATTGGCTTATTAGGCGAATACATTATATCGATACATACACGTGTGATGAAAAGACCATTAGTGATAGAAGACGAAAGGGTTAATTTTGATGAAGCGAATGAAGATAAGCAATTATATTGCCGTGTTTCTTAAGGTTCAGGAAACTGATCATGTATTTGAGGTAGCAGGCGGTATGATTACCCATATGCTAGACTCATTGCATAATGTCGGTAGGACGAAAATTATTAGTGTTCATCATGAACAATCTTCTTCATTTGCTGTTGATGCTTACGGGCGATGCACTGGTCGCCCTAGTATTGCATTTGCCACTAGCGGTCCGGGTGCAACCAATTTGTTAACTGGTATAGGGAGCTGTTATTTTGATTCATCACCAGCTCTTTTTATTACTGGCCAGGTCAACACCCATGAGCAAAAAAGAGATAAGCCAATTAGGCAATTAGGTTTCCAAGAAACAGACATTGTTTCTATGGCAAAACCAATTACTAAAAAAGTTTATCAGGTTGAAAGAGCTGAAGATTTTGAAGCTATTTTAAAAGAAGCTTACACCTTAACAATGAGTGGTAGGCCGGGCCCTGTTTTAATTGATATTCCAATGAATATACAATCGGCTCAAATTGATGTTAGCGATATTGAATATATTCCCATACCGCAGGTAGATCAATTTCAAGAAATTAGTAAATTAATATTGTTAGAGCAGGCAATTAAGCAAGCTAAGAAACCTTTAATACTGGCAGGACAAGGCATCTCTTGTGCGCGTGCTAGAGCTGAATTTATTACCTTTATTGAAAAGCTAAATATTCCTGTCGTTTCTTCTTTGCTAGGCCTAGATTTATTGCCGTTTGATCACGCTTTACGTGTAGGTATGATAGGTAGTTATGGTAATCGTTGGGCTAATTTAGCGATTGGAGAAGCTGACTTATTAATTGTTCTCGGTAGCCGATTAGATATTCGACAAACCGGTGCGCATATTGATGGTTTTAGGCAAAATAAGACAATTTTCCACATTGATTGCGATGCAGGTGAAATTAATAACCGCATGAAAGATTGCACTCCTATTGTGGCGGATGCCAACGATTTCTTGCTGAAAGCAAATCATTACTATCAAGCGCAAACCTTCCCTTCATTTAATGATTGGTTAGCTGACATTAACGCTTTAAAGGCGAAATGGCCTGATACGAATGAACTGCAAGGCTTTAAAGGTATTAATCCTAATGAGTTTATGCATGCTTTGTCAGCTGCAGCTAAAGATAGTGCAGCTTATCTAGTTGATGTGGGTAATCATCAGATGTGGTCGGCTCAATCAATTGACCTTCATAAAAATCAATTATTTATTACAACGGGCGGTATGGGCGCTATGGGGTTTGCCTTGCCTGCCGCAATAGGTGCTTGTTTTGCTCTAAAGCAACAACCTGTCGTTGTTATTGCGGGTGATGGTGCATTTCAAATGAATATCCAAGAGCTGCAAACGATAGTTAGAAATAAGCTACCTATTAAAATAGTCATTATCAACAATCAGGCATTAGGCATGATTAGGCAGTTTCAAGATAGCTATTTTGATAAACGCTACCAGTCAACCTATTGGGGTTATAGCGCGCCTGATTTCTCTGCTGTTGCAAATGCTTACGGTATACCAGCCACTACGATAGATGCGACAGATGCTATACAAGAAGCGGTTGCCTGGCTGACAAGCCAACCTTCTGCTGCATTGTTGCAGGTAATGGTAGATACTCACATGAATGCTTATCCTAAAATAGCATTTGGTAAACCCATTACTGAAATGGAGCCATTTGCTAAACCGGTAGAAATGGAAAGTACCTAATTAATATCAGCGGATGATTAAATCATCCGCTACTCATAGATGTATTATAAAAGTGTATAATTTAACTAAAAGTTCTCAGTCTATTTTAATTATTCTTGGCTTAAGCTGCGTGATAGGTCTGTCTTGGTGGCTTAGCTACTATGGTTTTCCCTTTAACGATGAAAGCTTTCCACTAGCCACGTCTTTGCGTTTTGTTAATGGGCAAATTCCATTTAAAGATGATTTATCGCCTTACATAGGCATAGGTTTATTTTTAGCACCATTTATTAAATTGAGTTTGCTGCTGCATCAAGGAACCAATGAGTTAGTATTATTTATGCGGCAGCTATTTATTGCTTTTACTATGTTAGGCGCTCTTAGAATATATTATGTCACTAAACAATATTGGGACACTGCTTTAGCTTTTTTCACAGCGTGTATGCTTATTGTTTATCATCCATTTGGCATTAATAATTTTCATTACGATACAATGGCGGAAGTATTGTGGCCTTTAATATTGTTTAGTCTAGTTAATTTCGTAAGAAAGCCAGATAGCAGTAAAATAGCCTATATCATATTTTCGCTTTTAAGCTGTTTACTATGTCTTATTTATCCTACCTTTGCGCCATTTTTATTGGCGCTATATGTTGCTTGCCATTGTTGGATAAAGGATAAATTTATCTTTTGGTTTACGAATGTCGTGGTGGGTTCTTTAGTTGCCGCATTATTTTTAGGATTACTGTTTGGGTATTATAAAATTACAGGCGTCGATATTTTGCATGCTAAAGAGTTTAGTAGCCAATTGTTCGCGCTATCAACTACTGAGCATGGTCTAATAGGCAAAATTATAACTGTTTTTAGTCACCTGGTGCATGCGTATTGGAAATATATTATTTGTAGTTTTCTATTAGTGGGGTCAGCCGCTTTATTCAAAAAAAACTGGTTCACATTATTGGTCTTGGGCGTTTTATTTCTTCTTCCCCTTACTGGTATGTCATTTGCTCAAATTTATTTTCCTGATATATTTTACTACTTTAATTGTATTGGATTGTTAGGCCCTATCATTTATTGGTTGTTGTATCAGCCAGCAGGGGAAGACAAAAAATTATTTAACATTTTATTTCTAGCATCATTAGCAGCTGGTTTTTTAATTAGCGTAACAAGCTACAACCTAGATTTAAATTTTAATATCGGCTTTTTCCCTGCCACTTTGCTGGGCTTTTTTATTGCCTACCTAACTATTAAGCAGTGCTATCCTAAGCGATTTTATCAATACTCAGTGCTTATTTATGGCTTGCTATTAACGGCTTTTTTTCAATGGAATGCTATCTACGCAGTGAGTGATAGAGGCATAGATATTTATAAAAATGCAGAAGTCTATGATACAAAAGGCGCATTGTATGGTCTTTATTTTCATCCATATTGGATGAAAATAGCAGAAGATCTGCAGCAAGATTTAGCAAAGTTAGATACTAACGAAAAAACATTTGTTTATTTTGGCGCATTTTCTGTTGGGTATTTATTGGTTAATCATTTAAAGCCAGGTGAATATCTATTGTTTTCTCCGTATAACTTAAACCATTTCGGTGCGGCGGTACGTTTTCCTAATATTACGATAGATTTATCGCGTTCTTTAGGCTTGCCTGATGACCATATTAAGGCTTATCTAAGCGGTGGAGCTTATAGAAAAATAATAACCAAACAGTACTACGATATTTACCAAGGATGAAACAGGAGTTTAAGGTGGAAAAAACAAGTTATTTAAAAAGTATCATGGAATATACATTAGCATTTGTATTATCAATTGTTATTTATTTGTTGGTGTCGGGTACTTATCATCATCATACTTTAACAGTTTTGTATGATTACAATGGCGATGGGCTTTTTGCTGCTTCTTGGGTCAAATCCATCATTGAGCATGGCTGGTATTTATCTAATGAAAATTTAGGTGCGCCTAACGGCTACAATATGATCGACTTTCCCATGGCGGATAACTTTCATTTCCTTATTCTAAAAGGCTTGACCCTCTTTTCTAGTAATTATGCAGTAGTCGTAAATTTATTTTTTTTATTAACATTTCCCTCTATTACGCTGATGACGTTATTTGTTTTAAAGCGATTTAATATTATTTACCCGTTTGCTTTAGTAGCTAGCTTATTATTCGCTTTTGTGCCTTATCATTTTGAACATGGTCAATGGCACATCTTTTTATCCTCTTACTATGTTATTCCATTAGTCATATGGATCGCTTTATCTGTTACCGAAAGAGGTGCTTTAAATTTTATTTCTAATAGTGCTTATATTAGGTGGGGTGTTTTAACATTACTTTGTTTGCTCATCGGTTCATCAGGTATTTATTATGCATTTTTTGGTGTTTTCTATTTATTAATGGCAGGCTTAATTGTTAGCGTGGTCAGAAGAGAATGGTTGCCTATTATACGGACGATGATACTGACAGGCTTGATTGTTGGAGCTGGGATATTAAATGTATCAACTTATTTATTATACGGCCATGCCACAGAATCTGTTCAGCGCCATCCTGTAGAATCTGAAGTATACAGCATGAAGATTACGCCTTTGCTCTTACCCGCGGAGTTTCATCGCGTTGAGCCTTTAGCCAACTTCAAGCATTTTTATACCTCTACCACCAAGGGTAATGCAGGGATGACTTGCTCTTTAGGATTTATTGGTAGCCTTGGGTTCTTGTTTTTATTAGCAGCTATTATTTTTAGAAACGATGAAATAAAAAATGTAAAACCAGGCATGTCAGATTTTAATTTGATTGCAAAATTAAATTTGTGTGGTGTGCTATTTGCAACAATGGGAGGATTTGGTGCTTTATTTGCTTATACCATTTCTCCTATGATTAGATGCTACGATAGAATGAGTATTTTTCTAGCATTTTTCGCTTTTTATGCTTTCTTCTTTTTATTGCAAAGAAAATGGGTAGCGCATTACGGCACGACTAAGAATAAGTTACTCTGGCTATTGTCATTGTTATTATTAGTACTTGGTATGTTAGATATCACTGTCAAAGATCATCTAACTAATTATATTAAGGTTAGTTCTACTCGTGTCATTAAGGCAAAAGTAGATAATGACAGGCACTTTGTACGTGAAGTAGAAAAGGTTATCCCTGCAGGTGGTATGGTTTTCCAACTACCTTATGTTATTTTTCCTGAAGCAAATTATGAACACTTCCGGCCTTATCTCCACTCTAAGCATACGAAATGGAGTTTTGGTACCATGGCTGGTAGTAAAGTAGATGCATGGCAAAAACAAGTAGCTCTTTTACCACCTGCAGAAATGGTGGCAGAGTTAAAACGTGCAGGTTTTATTGGTATTTATATAAATAGAGATTTATATACTGATAAAGGGGTTGAGGTTGAGCTCGAAAAACAATTAACGTATTTAACTAAGAGTCAGCCTATTGTAAGCGAGAATGCTAGTTTAAGTTTTTTCTTAATCCCTAATTAAATCAATAGCTAGGCAAATGTGAGAAAAGTTGGTGTGGATTTTTTCTACACATTTGCCTTTATTTCAGTATAATAAACCACCTTTATATCAATCTCAGCTATCAGCTTTGTAACTAGTTAATTTATATAGGAATAGGCCCATGAACATTCTCAGTCTTCTAAAAGAACACCAAACCGTCATGGCTAGTCTAGAAGCGTTAATTCCTCAAATAGAGCAAGCTAGTGAGCGGATTTACCAAGCTATTGAAAAGGGCGGCAAAGTCTTTTTCATGGGAAACGGTGGCAGTGCCGCTGATGCACAGCATTTAGCAGCTGAATTAATCGGCCGGTTTTACGCGGAGCGTAGAGCACTACCTGGTATATCTTTAAGTACAGATACCTCAGTATTAACTTGTCTCACCAATGACTATGACTATTCCATCGTTTTTTCCCGTCAATTAGAAGCCCTATGCCGTCCGGGTGACGTCGTGATTGGGTTATCGACTTCTGGTAACAGTAAAAATATTTTAAAAGCCATGGCAGCTGCCAAGCAATTGGGTGCTTATCGTATTGGCATGGCAGGTGTAGATGGTGGCTTGTTAAAAGAAGAGACAGATTTATGCTTCTGCGTTGCTTCTAAGAATACGCCACGTATACAAGAGGCGCATATTTTTATTGGGCATACTATTTGTGAAATAGTTGAAAAGAAAGCGGTAGAAGCAGGAAAAATAACAACAGCTGTGATAGGTTAGTAATGACATGGCTTTCATTTAGAAGGCCTGGCAACATGGGTTGATCTTCGTTTTATCTTTCTATCTAAATGATAATAAGAGTTTTACCGTGTTTTTTACGGTAAGGTCTAATATAAATATCGCTTATAAGATGAAAATTCTGTTAATTCAAGAGGTTAAGATTATTTTAAATGGGCCATTCAGCATCTATTTTTCACTCATGCTATCCTTGAGCTTATAAGAATCACCCTCATATACAAGGAAGATAAATAAACTGAGGATTAATATCTCATGCGAATGGACAAGTTAACCAGCAAATTCCAAACCGCTTTAGCAGATGCGCAGTCATTAGCATTAGGCCAAGATCATGCTGTAATTGAGCCTATTCATGTGATGAAGGTATTGTTAGATGAAGATCATAGTGACACAGCCTCTATATTAAGCAAAGCCCAAGTGAATCTTCCCAAATTAAAAAATGAATTAGATGCTGCTATTAAACGCATGCCTAGAGTAGAGGGTGTGCCAGGTGAAGTGCATATCTCTAATGAGCTGAATCGTATTCTCAATGTCACGGATAAGCTGGCACAAAAACGCAAGGATCAATATATCTCTAGTGAGTTATTCGTCTTAGCCGCCATAGAAGATAATGGCACATTGGGTGACATATTAAGGAATTGTGGTGGTAAAAAAGCAGCTATTGAAAGCGCAGTGGATCAAGAACGTGGAGGCCAAACAGTGCAAGACCCTAATGCAGAAGAGCAAAGAAATGCACTTAGTAAATATACAATAGATTTAACTGCATTAGCCGCTCAAGGTAAATTAGATCCTGTGATTGGTCGTGATGCGGAGATTCGTCGTACCATTCAAGTGTTGCAACGTCGATCTAAAAATAATCCTGTTTTAATTGGCGAGCCCGGTGTCGGTAAAACAGCAATTGTGGAAGGCTTGGCACAACGTATTGTAAATAATGAAGTACCTGAAGGTCTGCGTGATAAACGCCTGCTTTCCTTAGATTTAGGTGCGCTAATAGCAGGTGCTAAATTTCGTGGTGAATTTGAAGAGCGTTTAAAGGCAGTTTTAAAGGATTTAAATAAACAAGAAGGCCAGATTATCTTGTTCATTGATGAGCTACACACCATGGTGGGTGCAGGTAAAGGTGAAGGCTCTATGGATGCTGGTAATATGCTAAAACCAGCATTAGCACGTGGCGAGTTGCATTGTGTAGGCGCAACCACTTTGGATGAATACCGAAAATATGTGGAAAAAGATGCCGCATTAGAGCGACGTTTCCAACGTGTATTGGTGGAAGAGCCCAGTGTGACTGATACAATCGCGATCCTCAGAGGGTTAAAAGAGCGCTATGAAGTACATCATGGTGTGGAAATTACCGATTCTGCAATTGTAGCAGCAGCAACCTTATCTCATCGTTATATCACAGATCGTAATCTTCCCGATAAAGCGATCGATTTAATTGATGAAGCGGGTAGTAATATTCGCATGGAAATTGATTCTAAGCCTGAAATGATGGATAACTTAGAGCGTCGTATTATTCAATTAAAAATTGAACGAGAAGCGCTTAAAAAAGAAAAAGATGAGGGATCTAAAAAGCATTTAGAAAAATTAGAGCACGATCTACATAGTCTGGAAGCTGAATATAAGAAATTGGAAGAGATTTGGAAGAAAGAAAAAGGTTCATTGCAAGATGCCCAATCAATTAAGCAAGAGTTAGAAAAAGCTAGAACGGACTTTGAAGCAGCAAGGCGTGCTGGTGATCTCACTAAAATGGCAGAATTGCAATATGCTTTAATTCCTCAGTTAGAAAAGCAATTAGCAGAAGCATCCAACGAAACAGGTAAGCAAACAGAGAAACAATTATTGAGAAACAAAGTCACTGACGAAGAAATTGCCGAAGTGGTTTCTAAGTGGACGCATATCCCCGTTTCTAAAATGCTAGAAAGTGAAAAGGAAAAGTTATTGCATATGGAAGATGCGTTGCATGAACGCATTATTGGCCAAAGCCAAGCAGTTAATGCAGTTTGCAATGCTATTCGTCGCTCTCGTGCAGGATTGGCTGATCCTAATCGACCTATAGGCTCTTTCTTGTTCCTAGGGCCAACAGGTGTTGGTAAAACAGAATTGTGCAAGTCTCTTGCTGGCTTTTTGTTTGATACCGAAGAGGCGGTTATTCGCCTAGACATGTCAGAATTTATGGAGAAACACTCAGTATCAAGAATTTTGGGGGCGCCTCCTGGCTATGTGGGCTATGAAGAGGGCGGATATCTAACAGAGCAAGTTAGAAGGAAGCCTTATTCTGTTATTTTGCTGGATGAAATGGAAAAAGCACATCCAGACGTTTTTAATGTGTTATTGCAAGTATTAGATGATGGTCGTTTAACGGATAGCCAAGGCCGAACAGTCGATTTCCGTAATACGATTATTGTGATGACCTCAAATCTGGGCTCTGATCTGATCCAAGATATTTCTAAGCATGGCGACTACTTTGAAATGAAAGAAGCTGTCATGGGTGTGGTTGGTAAGCACTTCCGACCTGAATTTATCAATCGTATTGATGAGATTGTGGTCTTTCATCCGTTGGATGAGGCTCAAATTAAGTCTATTGCTAATATTCAGATTAATCGCCTAAGATTACGATTGGCCGAGCGGGAATATGGGGTTGAAGTAACGCCTGCAGCCATGGATTATCTTGCAAAAGCAGGCTATGACCCAGTTTATGGGGCAAGGCCATTAAAGCGTTCTATCCAACAGTACTTAGAAAATCCTTTAGCACAAGCTATTCTAAGTGGTAAATTTGTACCAGGCGATACCATCAGTGTAGAATTAAAGGATGATCAGCTAGTATTTAGTAAAGCGACCGTGGCGATTTAATACATTATTTAGTGAAAGGATGACATCTCATGTATAAGCACATATTGTTTACCACCGATCTAACTGACGATATGGAACATTTAATGGAAAAAGTAAAAATGATGCGTAGCTTTACTGGTGCAAAGTTGAGTTTAATCCACGTAGTGGAGCCCTTGCCTGGTTATAGTTATGCTTACTTGGGTGTAGAAGATATTGAGGGTCAGTTAATTGAAGAAGCTAGGGCAGCGCTTGCTAAACTAGGCAGTCAACTTGATGTAGGCAAAGATGATCAGCATATCGAAGTGGGCCCTACCAAAACAAAAATCTTGCAAATAGCCGAAGAAAATGGGGTGGATCTAATTATTTGTGGTAGTCATGGACGCCATGGCTTATCTCTTTTGTTAGGCTCAACCGCGAATGCTATTTTGCATGGTGCAAAATGTGATGTGTTAACTGTACGTTTACCTGAAGAGCTTGATTAATTTCTATGGAATATAAAGACTACTATAAAATATTAGGTGTCGAGAAAACGGCGACACCTGATCAAATTAAGCATGCTTATCGTCGTTTGGCGCGTAAATATCATCCGGATGTTAGTAAAGAGGCCGATGCTGAAAATAGATTTAAAGATGTTCAAGAGGCTTACGAAGTATTGAAAGATGCTGAGAAGCGTTCTGCTTATGATGAGCTTGGCAGTAATTGGAAGGCTGGGCAAGATTTTAGGCCACCACCGGGTTGGGGGCATCAGAACACGAACTTCTATTCTTCTAATGGTGGTGGTTTTACGGAAGAAGATATGGGAGGCTTTAGTGATTTCTTCTCTAATCTATTTGGGCGTAAACGCGGTAGCAGCTTTGATGATCATGGATTTGAAGGCTATCGACAACGTGGTAATGATCAGCGAACGAAGGTAACCATTAGTTTAGAGGAGGCGTTCACTGGTGCCGCAAAAACCATGCATTTACAATCGCCGGCGATTGATGCAAATGGACAAATTCGTGAGCAAACACGTACGCTTAAAGTAAATATTCCTGCAGGGGCAAAGCAAGGCCAGCAGCTACGTTTGGCTGGGCAAGGTGGTCCTGGTGTTGGAGGAGAGGTTGCAGGTGATTTATACTTAGAGATTGATATTCAAACCCATCCATTGTTTACTCTACAGGAAAGGGATATTTATTTGACATTGCCAGTGACACCTTGGGAAGCTGCATTAGGTGCTGAGATTAAGGTTCCTACATTAGCTGGTCCTGTAGGTTTAAAGCTAGCGGCGGGCTCGCAGGCCGGTCAAAAATTACGCTTAAAGGGCCGCGGTATGCCAGACAAAAAATTAGGGAATGGCGATCAATATGCTGTGTTGCAAATTTTAATTCCTTCTGCACAAACGGATGAGCAGAAGCAGTTGTATGAGAAGATGGCAGAATTAATGCCATTTAATCCACGCCAGCATTGGCAAGCTTAAAGGTAAAAGCGATGAACAGGGAAGAAATCGTTATTGTGGCAGATTTGGCGGAAGAGTCAGTTTTTACATTAATGGAAGTGTGCCAAATTTGTCATGTGACCCCGCAACTAATTCAGGACTTTATAAATCACGATATTATTCAATTGGATAGTTATCGCGCTGATCATCAGTTTACGGTTGATCACTTATCTCGTATTCAGCAATCATTGCGGTTGCAAAAGGAATTAGAGGTGAATTTGACCGGTGTCGCGATTATTTTAGATTTATTAGACGATAGGCAGAAGATGCAGGCTGAAATTAATTTATTAAAGAGCCTGCAATTAATGTGCTGTTAAGGTATATGCGTTATTTTTGCAAATAACAATAAAATATACCGTATATTGAGGCTATTGCTATGTCGTCTAGTCGTAATCGAAACCAAGCTCGCTTGACTAAAATTCTTGAATTATTAACGGCTAGAGTGGTTGAAGCTGAGAAAGCTTTGCATAAAGCACTCTTTATGAAAAGTTCAGAAGAGAAAGCATATAGTCATGCTATTGATGAACTAGCTAGTCAGCTAAATAGAATAGTAGGTCGATTATTCATAGAGAGCAACCCGGCACAAATTGTGGATGCTATTTATCAAGGAGAGGCGCTATCTAAGCTGGCAAATAAATTCACATCAAGTAGTGAGAAGATAAAATTTATTGTTATCCAGGATATTAAAGCAAGCAAGAATCCTGATCGTACTTATGCGTATTGGATAGATGTTTTAAGGCATTGTAATGTTGAAAAATATCATTACCTTAGTTTTAGCATTATCAGTGCAATACTGGAATTCTCGAAACATCAGTTAGAAGAATACAAGATTACACCCAAAGAGTACGATGTTAGTATTATTAGCGAGCTATCTAGCCGTTTATGCTATCCAGCAAGCATGATGAAAGATTTTAGAGAGTTAAGCAGTGTTCCTCAAATGTCTATTGTGATAGGCGAGATTGTGCGGCTTAAGGAAAGCACGCAGCTAACGCTTGAAAATGAACAAACAGGAGAGAAAGAAGCTATTTGTGACGAAACGATAGCACTAGCACGTATTGATGGTATCAAATCACGTTTGGATCAGATTGTTAGGGAAGAAAAAGTAAGATTGGGTGAAATGCATGCAGATGATTGTGAGGTTTTTAGCGCATTAAAACGGTTGAATGTTGATGTGCTGAGCGAGCCATGTTCTGAGGTAGCAAGTAGCTCTTCATCCCCTAGCGCTTCTTCCAGTAAATCATCTCCTGTATTGCTTCGTAAACATGTTCCAGTTGATTCCCTTACCTTGCATCAAGTTAGGCGATCTAAAACAAGTGGTCATTTGGAGTTGGGCTCATCAGCAGTCTCATCTCCGCGAAAGCAGAAAAAGTTAGCATTATCTCAAGAGTTAATTGAAGCACCTATTTTGCAACCTTCATCCTCATTGCCAACGGAGTCTTTACTTGTTGGAAATGAAACCCCTCCCAGACGTACAAGAAAGAGTAGCTTCAAGCATACTAGTTCATCGGGTAGCCAAGGTTCTGTAGGTATCTCGGTGGACACAAGTAAAGTGTCAGGCAGGCGGTCTAGAAAGAATAGTTCTCCTGATCAAAATAGAAGCCCGATTAAATCCCCTTATAAACGAGTGTGCCGCCAAGCAGGGAGTACAGCACCTTTATTGGATCGTAGTGCCTCAGCAACTAGTGTCGCTGTATGCGAGGGGTTTATGCCAGAAACTAGCCAATCATTGCCTTCACTTAATTTGAATGTGCTTGCGTTGCCACCCGTTCAAGAAGAGGTTAGGAAGAGTAAATCTCGAAAAAGAGTACATGGGACTTCATTCTCATCTGTTAGTACGTTAGGTTCTGATGTTGCTTCATCTAGTGCACCAATATTATTAGATCAAGATAGATTAGATCAAGATGCTGCTAATGTTGCACCTACCCCATCGTTGTCTTCTCTTCGTAATCGTATCAGCTTTTTTGAGAGGGTATCAGCGCCTCAGGCAGAGGAAGAGCATCTGTCTTCTCCTCGTGGTCAGATAGTTAGAGATCATATCAATCAAAAAGTAAGGGAAGGAAAAAAACAGGCAATAGAAGACACTCGGTCTCTTTCAAGATTACGTTCACAAACGTCGTATGGCGTGAATGGGAAACTGTTTGTCTCCCCAGTTAAGCATATAAAGCGTTCTTCATCAGAAGCAAATATGAGACGGGCGAAAAAAAACTAGCTAAAAATATTGTTTGTCCTGAGTCGTGTGCTAATCTACACGACTCAAAGGGCAATTTTTTTATTTTGGTGGTATAACTACTCGGCGAAGTTTTCTGCAACAAAATCCCAATTTACTAAGTTCCAGAATTTTTCAACATAAGAGGCGCGAACATTGCGATAGTCGATATAATACGCGTGTTCCCATACATCACAGGTTAATAACGCTTTTTTGTCATCTTTCATTGGTAAACCAGCATTGCCTGTGTTCATGATTTCTAATTCACCATGCGCATTTTTAACTAACCAGGTCCAGCCGGAGCCAAATAAAGTGGTTGCTGATTGACTAAATAATTTTTTGAACTCATCAAATGAGCCAAATTTTTTATCAATAGCATCAGCCAATGCGCCACTTGGTTTGCCTGTGCTATTAGGGGTCATGCAATTCCAATAGAAAGTATGATTCCATACTTGTGCTGCATTATTAAAAATACCGCCAGTTGATTTCATGATAATGTCTTCTAAAGACATATTTGCAAATTCACTGTCTTTCGTTAAATTGTTTAAGTTATTAACGTAAGCTTGATGGTGTTTGCCGTAGTGATATTCTAAGGTTTCTTTAGATATGGTAGGTTCTAAGGCATCCATCGCATATGGAAGTGTTGGTAGTTCAAACATAGTACTCTCCTTGGTTATCAAATAGGCTTAACTAGTTTTCTGATGGTAAAGCGCCATACCTTCTTTGACATCACCAAAGAATTTAACTTTGCCACTTTCCATCAATAAAATCTTGTTGCAGAATTCATGTATTAACTCATCGGCGTGTGTTGCTAGCACCACAATACTAGACTGATTAAGTAGCGATACCATTTTCTGCCTGGCTTTATCCATAAAATCAGAATCACCAGCACCGAAAATTTCATCAATCAGTAAAATGTCGGGGTTAATGGCGGTGGATATGGCAAATGCAAGGCGAACACGCATACCTGATGAGTAGGTGCGTATAGGCATTGCCAAGTAATCACCTAAGCCACTAAATTCAGTAATTTCAGCGATATGATGTTTAATTTCTTGTTTGGATAACCCTAAAACGGTACCTCTGGTTATGATATTTTCATAGCCAGTAAACTCAGCTTCTATTCCATGCATGATATCTAGCATAGGAGAGATCTTGCCCTCTATGAGCAGGTTGCCTTGAGTGGGTTCATAAATTTTGCTTAATAAACGCAATAAAGTACTTTTTCCCGAGCCATTGTGGCCGACCAAACCAACGCGATCACCATCTCGAATGGAGAGGTTGACATGGCTAAGGGCATTGACCATAACCAATTGGTTAGCATCTTCTACGACAGTACCACCTGTTGCCATGCGTATGAATTGTTTTTTAAAGGAGCGAGCATTCACATTGTAAACAGGGAATTCAACAGAAACATTTTGTAATTCGATTCTAGCCATGGGTTTTATAACCAATAAATAATACGTGAACGATAGCGAGTGAATAGTTTAGCGCAAATGCTAAGACCAATACCGGTAATCAGTAGAGCAATCCCGTAAATGGACCAAGTCGTAAAACTACCACACATAGGTGCTCGGATTAATTCAACAAAAATGTAGCAAGGATTGAGATACATATATGGTTGATACTGTGCTGGTAATACTGCTGGATTCCACATAATGGGCGTCACAAAGAAAGCGACCTGAATTAAATTTTTAATGATTTGCGATACATCACGATAACGCGCACCAATGATGGCTAAAATTAGGCCGAAAATAATGGTGTTAGCGTAGATGAGCGCAAGATTAGGAATAAGTAGTAGAGTGTATAGGTTGAATTTAGCTACTTGGTGGAAGATCAGTAAAATAGGTATCATCACAATTAGATTGTGGAAGAAAATAATCATATTGCGAGTAGCGATTCTGTGTATGTATAAGGTGTAGGGTAGCTTGATTTGTTTCATTAGGCCGTCTGAGCTGGTAAAAGCGTCTGTTAGCTCACTGACAGAGGATGAAATTAACGACCATGCTAACATGCCTGCAACAAGGAATGGGTAATAGCTCTGCATGTCAGTATGGAACAAATGTGCATATAAAAAGCCCATTGAATAGACGGTAACAGCCATACTTAATGTGATCCAAAATGGACCTAAAATAGAGCGACGATAGCGCAATTTAATGTCTTGATAGGCTAGCATAAGCCATATGCGCCATTGTTTGATGCCATCAACGACGTCTTGTTTTGCTAAACTCTGGGCGCTGGGTGTTTGGAGGGCAATATTTTGAATAGTGGCTGATTCCATCATGACTCTGTTTATTATTTAGACATAAAGAGGTGCTTATGTTATCATGCACGCACTTTATTCACAATATAATGCTTAGAAAGCGCGCGAAAGGGGATATTATGGAACAGCATAGCGTCTTATTTGACCTCAAAATTGCTATGAATAATGGGTTTTGTGGTATTGGAACAGAAAATAGATTAATTTTCAATATGTTATCTAAAGAAGAAAGGTTGAGCTTGAGTGGGTTATTAGTCTCAAATCAAGTGGTAACAACTTTAAGTAAATACCAAAAATTACCAGCAAATCAAGGTATTCCCCAAGCGAACCAATTCTTTCATGAAGCATTAGGCCAAGAACTCCTAGTGAAAAATAAATTAAAAATGAAGTTTAAAATGCACTATTGGAAAGCATTTAAAAGACATCTTTTTGATCTCTATGAAATAGATCAAACTTTTTATGATGCAATTTGGAGGAATGTTTTTGATAAGACATTGGCAGCACAATCTAGAGAACTTATATCCAATAAAAAGTTTTATTTTTCTAATCTTGCGCAGTTGCATTTAACAACGGCTTCTTATTTTAACTATTCTTTACCATTGAATACAGAGTCCTACGATTTTGCTGTGTTCATGGAGCCTCTGCCAGTCAAGGTTTCACCTAACACAAAGAAAATAGTAAGATTCCATGACGCTATTCCTATATCAGATCCTGATTTTACTGGAGCGCGTTTTTCTAAAGGGAAAATAAATGTTTTAAATCAATGTGCTGAAGACTCATATTTTGTTTGTAATTCTGTTCCAACACGTGATGTATTGCTAACGATTAAACCTGAGTTAGAAGAAAGGTCTTGCGTGATTCCTTGCGTCATTTTAGATCATCAACCTCAGGCGAAAAATTTTCCCGTTTTAAAACAGATTCTCTCTGTGCGGTTATCTAAGCAGTTAGTGTCAGAAAAACAAATAGACGCTATTCGTGCGCGCATTGATGGTATGCAAGACCTAGATTATTTCTTTCATTTAGCAACCTTGGATCCTAAGAAAAATCAAGTAACACTGATTAAGGCGTGGGAGAAAGTTCATTACCAGTCTGGTGGTAAGTTGAAGCTTATCATTGCAGCTAATAAAGGTTGGCAATCTGAAGAAATAGAAGAGTTAATGCGACCTCATATTGAGATGGGTAATATTATTCATTTAGCTAATCTATCTAATGAAGATGTACCTTACCTGTATGCACATGCAAAAGCGTTTATATTTCCATCTTATACAGAGGGCTTTGGGTTGCCACCACTAGAAGCAATGCAATCTGAATGTCCGGTGATAGTCTCTGATATTAAAACGCATCGCTGGGTGTATGGTGAGGCAGCATTATATGCTAATCCTTATGATGTTGATGAGCTTGTGCATCAAATGCAGCGCTTGTTAAATGATGAGCAAGGTGTGTTACGTCAAGATTTGATTGAAAAAGGATTAAGACAAGCTAAGCAGTACAGTCCAGGTTTGCTTGCAGATCAATGGGTGAATCTATTTGACTCACTAAGGAAATCATGAGGAAGATCAGGTGCTTTGTCCGCTGCAAACCTGAATAATATAATCGGTTATTTCCTTTCTGAAGCGTTCTGCTGAGAATCTAAGTGCATTGTCTCTGCAATTCTCGGCAGAAAATTGAGTGATCTCTTTCTCAAATAAAATGATTGCTTCTATTATTGCCTGTTTAGATTGTTCTTTAAAAAATATTCCTGTGGGTTTGTCGTTACCTAAACCACGTGCTGTTTCTAATGCGCCGCCTTTACCATAGGCAATGATTGGTGTGCCGCAAGCTTGGGCTTCTACGGGAATCATCCCAAAATCTTCTTCGGCAGCAAAAATAAAGGCTTTTGCTCTTTGCATATGATCAATTAATACATGATCAGGTTGATAACCCATGATGGTGACATTGGTGCTAGCTTTAGCTCGTATTTTTTCCATCTCAGGTCCATCACCGATCACAATTAATTGTTTATCTGGTAGGTCCCTGAAACTTTCGACAATGAGATCAATGCGTTTATAGGGTACTAAACGTGATGCTGTTAGGTAAAAATGGTCCTTATGTGTGCCCAATGATGCTCGACTCAGATCGATAGGTGGGTAAATAACATCTGCATGGCGTCTATAGGTTTTTTCAATGCGTTTAGCAATAAATTTAGAATTCGCAATAAAGTGATCAACGCCATTTGCCGAACGTAAATCCCATAGGCGTAATTTATGCAAAAAATAACGTGCTAGGTAGCCCGTTATTTTTTTGTCTAATCCGGATTCACGTAAATATTGATGCTGTAAGTCCCAGGCATAGCGCATAGGGGAGTGAACATAGCTAATATGGGTTTGATGTGGGCCAGTGATTACGCCTTTTGCAACAGCGTGCGAGCTTGAGATAATCAGGTCATAAGCTGAGAGATCTAACTGCTCTATCGCTAAAGGCATTAAAGGCAGATAGCTGCGATAGCGCTTCTTGGCCCAGGGTAGGCGTTGGATAAAAGTGGTTTGTATGGGCTTGTTTAATAAAAAACCACGTTCTTCTGGTTTGATAAAATCAACTACGGCAAAGACATCGGCCGCTGGAAAACAGGTCAATAATTCGCCTAAGACTTTCTCAGCCCCGCCGATTGTTACTAGCCAATCACAAACAATTGCAGTTTTCATGGATAACTTCGTTCTAATTAAATAAAATACATTAACTTAACTTGAGAATAACATACACACTATGCTGCCTAAAGGTTTATTAAAAGAATACTCGCGTACCCTCTCTATGTTTATACGTATCCTAGATATGGGAACTATATTGCTAGCGGCTTGGGTGGCTTATTTATTGCGTTTTAGCCATCAAGATATCACGCCATCTTATTGGGGCGCTATTTGGATAGGGGTATTGTTAACACCTATCGTATTTTCTTTTTTCCATATCTATGATTCTTTGCGTGGTAAGGGGTTCTTGCGGCATGTACTGACGTTAGTCCAGGCGGTCTGTGTGGCAGCCTTATTAATGGCAGGGTTATCGTTTTTTACCAAGTCGGGTGATACATTTTCACGTGCTTGGTTTGCGGCCTGGTGGGGATTGGCCCTGGTTTTACTAGTACTTATTCGCTGTAGTGTTTTGTTGTGTTTACGCTATATGCGGACTCGGGGTATGAACGAGCGCCGAGTGGTCATTTTAGGGGCGGGAGAATTAGGTGCCAAATTAGCAGCTACCGTACAACAAGCAATTTGGACGGGATTTAGAGTAGAAAGTTTTATTGATGATTTTGCGGATAAGAAACCTGGTTTTATTCAACATATTCCTGTCTTACAAACCCCTGAACATCTTAGTGACTATTTGCGAGAGCAAAAGATAGATGAAATTTGGATGGCGCTACCATTAAGAGCGGAAAGCCGTGTGAAAGCTATTTTGCATGAATTGCGCCATCATACCATTACGACTCGCTTTGTTTTGGATATCTTTGGTATGGATCTAGTCAATCATAAGGTGGTTGATCTAGCTGGGTTCCCTACGATTGATATTTGTTCAACACCTATGGTGGGCGTTAATCGCTTATTGAAAGCGGTGGAAGATCGTCTATTGGCTGCATTTATCTTATTGTGTATCAGCCCCTTGTTAGTGGCGATTGCTATGGCAGTTAAGTTAAGTTCACCAGGACCTATTTTTTATAGGCAAAAGCGGGTTGGTTGGAATGGTGAAGAATTTGAAATGTTAAAATTTCGCTCCATGCCGGTTAATGCAGAGGCTGCAAGCGGGCCTGTTTGGGCATCAAAAGGGGATGGACGTGCGACTAAAGTTGGTCAGTTTTTACGTCGAACTAGTTTAGATGAGTTGCCACAGTTTATTAATGTATTAAAGGGTGAGATGTCTATTGTCGGCCCACGACCTGAGCGAAAAATATTCGTTGATGAGTTTAAAGAGAAAATACCACGTTATATGGAAAAGCATTTAGTAAAAGCAGGCATCACAGGGTGGGCTCAGGTAAATGGTTGGCGTGGTAATACTAGTCTAGAAAAACGAATTGAATATGATCTCTATTATATCGAGCATTGGTCATTATTCTTTGATTTAAAAATTATTTTCCTGACTATTTTTCGGGGGTTTATTAATCGTAATGCGTACTAATCAGCAATCAATCTTGGTAGTAGGGGGTGCTGGTTATATTGGCTCTCACATGGTCTTAGCATTGCGTGAAGCGGGTTTTCATGTCGTTGTATTGGATAATTTAAGCAAAGG
>CAYZRM010000001.1:74351-79558 GCA_964480845.1 uncultured Coxiellaceae bacterium
GGCGAACCACAATACACGCCTATTGATGAAAAGCATCCGTTGGCACCTATTAATCCATATGGTCGTAGTAAATGGATGGTTGAAGAAGTTTTAAAGGATTATGCTGTTAGTGATGGGTTACGCTTTGCAAGCTTACGTTATTTTAATGCTGCCGGTGCAGACCCTGAAGGCCGCTTAGGTGAGTGCCACGAGCCTGAATCACATTTAATTCCTTTAATTTTGCAGGCCGCATTAGGTCAGCGCGAATGTATTTATATTTATGGCGATGATTACCCAACGGCAGATGGTACTTGTGTTAGGGATTACGTCCATATTGTTGATTTATGTCAGGCTCATTTGTTGGCACTACAGCAATTAATGCAAGGAAAGCAAAATATTATTTGCAATCTAGGAACTGGAACAGGTTTTTCTGTTAAACAGGTGATTGAGGTTGCTAAGCAAATAACGGGTGTGGATATTCCTACTCGTGTGACTGAAAAAAGGGCAGGTGACCCGGCTGTTTTAGTGGCTGATGCTAATAATGCAATCAAATGGCTGAATTGGCAGCCACAGTATGGTGAATTAGATACGATTATTAAGCATGCGTGGCAATTTGCTAATAATTAATGCTTGTTAAATTAAATAGTGCATGCTACACCTGAGGTATAAATTAGGATAAAGGTGTAGCACATGGATGCCAGAACACTAAGGGACGAATTCAAAGAGAACATACAAGCTGGTTTATTAGATAATGAAATTGGTCACTATTTCGTTTTTATCCCAAAGCAGATTAGTAAAAAAACGACTAAATCATTAAGAAAAACCATTCATCTTATCGCGTTTTCTAAATTACAAGAAATTAGACGATTTATCCTAGAAATATCAAATGATATTTGTCAAAAGATTGAGGGTCGTTCAGAGAAAAAGCTCTTGCATTTTTTTGAATCGTTTAAAAAAACCACACCGTATTTAAACCAAGATGATTTGATCTGGCTAGAAAAAGAGAAATATCTTAAAGAATTACTTGAGTCTATTGATGAGGTATTAAAATCAAAATCGTTGGCTTTAGTAGGTGAGCTAGCCTTTTTGTTTAATGAACTTAAAGTATGGTTGGAAGCTTTTTGGGTTCATGCTGGAATGAATGTTAAACGTCAGCAAATACAGGCTTTACTATCTTTACCAAATAAGCAGGAAATGGTTAAGTTTTATGTTAAAGAAAAACAGCATGCGGATCTTACTGCAGGTATGTTTGATGCGCTAGATCTTATTTCCAATATGGAAACGGAAGAAATACAGCCTATTATTTTATTTCTAATAAAAGGCGTTGAGTATCTCAGTCACCGTAATGCAGAGATAAAAAGATTTTGTCAAATGTGCTTTGAGAAGATTTGGGAGACAATTGAACTCGATTATGAAGGGGATATGGCAAAGCTAAATTTTCTTGCGAAAAAGAAAGGTAGTATTTTAGTGGAGCTAAAAGATCTGAAAAATACAGCTGAAGGTGTGGAAGTTGGCCCGTCTATTTCTGGTTTAATGACGGAGCTGGCTTTCTTTTTGAAAGGCCTTTATTTGTATTTTTATAAAAAATCTAAGGCCTGGGGTGCCGGTGCTAAGAACATGGCGATTCGTAGTAAAACAGGTGGGGAAATATCAGATATGCTCACCATTGCAGATTTTTACTATCAATATGCGATGTTGTTAGAAAGTAAGATGCAGCCTATATTGCAAAATACCTCTTCTGTTTCTATGCCTAAGGTTGAGTTAGTTAACCCAATTGAGCCTACGATTGAAGCATTGATGATGAGCTTGGTTGAATACGAGGAGATGGATGGAAATGGAAAAATTCATGGATTGAAGTATTCCTTAGAGACAGTAGGTGTGCCTGCTAAGTTATGCGCCAAAATAAATAGCGTTGTGATTGATTCAGCTAAAGAGGAATTGAAAAAATATATCGATACCGTTAGGGGTGCTAGCGGGGTCGGGGCATGGATGTATCAAACGGCTAAATGTTGTGTTTCTCAAAATCATCTATTACAAGCTGAGCGCGTATTAGACGTTTTAACACGATCTGTTGATGTTAAAACTAATTTGCTAGCCATTGTTGCATTACGCAATGAATTGTATGTGAATAATAGTGGCAACTTGAAGCCGGCAATTGATGCTGTGTTGTTGAATGCGTTTAAATTGTTAAGAGGGAAGGATAGAGATGATGCTGCACAGCCAATAGCTGCGTCTGGTTTACACAAGGTGTAATTATTCTTAAGCCTGCAGTAATGCAGGCTGTCGTATTAATCTAAGTTTTTTACCAGTGGCAAGCTCCAAAATTGTTTTTGGAATGCGGGTATAGAAAAACGTTTTTGCACATGTTGCCAAGCCTTTTCACCCATCGCATCTCTTTCATGTTTGGGCATTTCATAAATTTGGTTCATGGCTGTCATGAGTGCAATCGGGTCGCGAGGTTTGATAAGCTTACCCGTCTCACCCATGACTTCAGGAATGCCGTTTACTTCAGTTGCGATGATAGGCAGTTTTGCAATCATGGCTTCTAGTAAAACGCGGCCAAATGCTTCTTGTATGGAAGATAATACAAAGCAATCAAATGCGTTCATATAATGCGAGGCTTGAGGAACAAAGCCTGCAAAGATAACGTCATGCGTTAAGCCATAATGATGGACTTGTTCTTTTAGTTTTGCTTCTAGTACGCCTTCGCCCAGAATAATTAATTTCGCCTCTGGGCAGTAGGGCTTAATCATTGAAAAAGAATGAATCAAGTTTTCTTGATCCTTATTGGGCACCAATCTCGCTAAATTGCCGAATACAAATGCATTTTCAGGTAAGTTAAGTGCTTCTCTAGCTTCTTCCTTGGGTAAAAGCCTTGGTAAAGAGTGGTCTATATCTATCATATTATAAAGCGTGACAATGCGACTTTGAGGGATTAGCCAAAGATGTTTGCGTAAGTCATCTCGTACCGCATTAGATACACCAGCAAATATCATATTTTTTCCAAATAGTGTGGCCATTAATACCTTGCGGCCTAGTGCTTTCATCGTACGCATTTCATGCATGACAAAAAATAAAGCAGGTATGCGGCAGAATTGGGCTACCCATAGCATGATGTAAGAGGGTTTATAACGATGGCAAATGACCATTTCGTATTCCTCGCGCTTACACAGTGCCAATAATTTGCGTATAGGCCGTATTTTTAAATAGCGTAGGCTGCGTTTGGGGAGATCTAGGAATAAAACATGCTCGGCAATCGTGCGTTGCCTGACCGTATTATCTGGTGAGCCTAATAAATAGGCAACCGTCACTTCGTATTTGTCTTTATCAAACAGCTGAGTGTATTGATTAAATATATCAATGAATTGGGTGGCAGCATTATGCCCTAGAATGAGTATTTTTTTACGCATGCGTGTTCCTTAAGTGAAGCATTATTTATATCAAGTTGATGAGTTGGCAGCAAGTTCTCTGGGTTTTTATTCGTCCAATGACTATTTTGTCTTCATTTTGACCAGCGTGGGTAATAATGATTCCTTAATGTTTAATTGCTACACTATGCCCGATACAGCAGCTCCCATTAATAGAAAAGGCTGGCGCTCTACCAACCCAGGGTGATGCAGGCAAGGCACGCTGTAGGACGATCATTGGCGGGCATGGCAGAGGCAGAGACTCATTTGCGGGGAATTTTTATGATTACTAGACCAGATGTTAACCAAATATCCATAGAGGAAGAAGCATATGCCATGGTCAGGAGAGCAATTGACCAGGCAGGGAAACCTTTTATGTGCAGAGACAGGCTAACCAATGAAAGGTTTTGCCAGTTACTGGATGGTGGTTATAAAGATTTTAGAGGTTTTGATCTTACGCAGGTAACGGATGCTCGTCTTGTAAGCGATCAAACGTTAGATGTGACACATAGCAGGATGAATTTCTCTCAGATAGCTGATAGGTGTTATTATCCCGATGTTTATTATACCCAGAACCATAATATTAGAAGAATAACAAGAGATATATATTGTTTTGTAAAAGATCATAATGTTGAACTTAATGGTATTAAACCTTACCAGCATGGTGCATGGGATGTAGGCTGGTTTGATTTTGCATTGGATGACGATAATGTTGATCTAGTATCAGCTGTATTGTTAAGAAATACAATCGATTTAGATGGAAATCAATGGCGGGATTGCCAGAAGTTTGTAGTCGCATTAGAAAAAGCAGTGAGCATTGAGAATGGCGAGTTAGCCTATTTGTCAGGGATCTCTGATTCAGAGGCTCAGGAATATATTATTAGAAAATTTAAGAATATGAGTGCCTTGCTGGAAATAAGAAGTATAGATTTCGAGTTGGGGTGTTTTACTTTGCCAATAGAATATCAAGATACTATTAAATCGCTTATTCGTATCTGTGTAGATAGGAAGATTATCTCACCAATACTATTGTACTTCGTAAATAATGCTAAGATGCCTCTTTTTATTATTCAATTACTTGCAGCGACTGATCCTAGCTTAATTAATCAGGTAGTGAGAAGTGATCAATCTTTCCTGGTTTGGGCTCGTGAAAATAGTCGCCATGATGTTTTAGATTATCTAGCTAATGCTAAATATCTTCAGACTGATATTACTGTAAAGGATCCTATTTTAGATAATCACCATAAAATTTTTTCATTAGGGCATAAGCTTTTTGTTGGTGAGGCGGAGGATGAGGGTAATCTGGCATGTCATCTCCCGCATATAGAAGAAAATATACTGTTTAGACGATATGCTAGTGTACTATATTTGTTAATCAAGATCCCAGGTGCTGAGGATGATCCATTAGTACGCTATTGTTTCCAGCAATTATTAACAGACAATACTTTGCTAAATACATCCAATACGATAGCAGAGTTAGTGATGCAAGCGCCAATAAGCAAGCTAAGAGAGGTTGCTAGTTGTATCAATGACGATATTTTCTCTACGGTATTAATTTCTTTTGTAAAATCAAATAATTTAGCTGCGGTTAACAAGCTGCTAACCATCGGTGTCCTGCCTTACATTGATTCTGAGCGTGATAATTGGTCGGATGATGATCTTTTATGGGATTCTAACGCTGCATTTTACTGGGCAAAGCAATCCGGTAGTTGTGAAATGATTCGTATGCTACTTAATCATAGTCGAGTTAAGTTCTCTGACAGTGCTATCCGTCAGCATTTAGGTGGCGAGTATGTTAACCCGGAAGAAGGCTCTGAGGCT
>CAYZRM010000002.1:0-32208 GCA_964480845.1 uncultured Coxiellaceae bacterium
GAACGCATCCGCGAGTATAATTAACAATCGCGCCTAATGGCTGACTAATTTCATGCGCCATCCCAGAGGCCATTTCTTCCATAGTGCTTAAGCGAAATACATGCGCTAACTGCTGACCACGCAATCTAGCTTTTTTATCCAGTATTCTATCTGTGACATCACGTGAGGTGAGTTGGATTTCGCTAATTAATCTGGTTTGTTCGTCAATAATTAAACGAACATTACTTTCAAACCAGCGGAATTCGCCTTCTTTGCGTCTAATACGGTAGGTTATGATTTTATTGGCTGCTTCACGCCTTCTTGTAATTGCTTTTCTTACTTTAGAAAAGTCTTCATGATGAATAATTTTTTGGATGTTTTTTCCCAGTAATTCATCGTAGGTATAGCCTGTTGTGTTTAAGCAAGCGGGAGAAATATAGAGGTACTGGCCATCGGGTGCATGTCTGGAGATAAGATCGGTTGCATTTTCTGCTAACAAGCGAAAGCTTAATTCGCTTTCTCTTAGTTTTTTTTCTGTTTGGTCTAAATGATTCATGGTTTCGACTAGTAAGCGATTAGATGCCATGAAGCCAGAGAGTAGTTGTCTGGACTGATTGATCAGTATTTCTTCTGTACGCTTGTGCAGGCTGATATTCTGGTTGATTAATAAGGCAGAGCTTTTATGTTGTGCATTTGGTGGTAGTAGTATGAGGCTAGTTTTACACGTTCCTTTAGTGCCATTTTTTCGTATAAAGGTCAGTTCATTTTGCCAGCGTTTTCCTGGGGCAGATAGCTCATGGATAATGCCTGGAAATAAATGCTTTTCATCATAGATATGGTTAATAGAACGCCCTAGCATTTCTTTCTTGGGGTAGCCAAATAGTGCAGTAGCACTGGCATTCCAGTTAAGAACGCGACCTGCTTTATCTAGCAAGATAGCGCTATCCATAATGGCATCAAATAATACTTGTCCGTCCATCCTGCTAATCCTTTGCGGGATAACTCAAATTCGATAATAATACGTAGCCTTTCTTTGTTATATGCGCTCCTAAGCGAAAGGTCAATGGTTGATTTTAAAACAGGTAAATTTTTAGAGGTTCAGGGTCTATGCGGTTACATATTTTGGGGATTTGCGGCACCTTTATGAGCGGAATTGCGCTGATTGCTAAGCAGAGAGGGCATATTGTCACTGGTTCAGACTTGAATGTTTATCCACCGATGAGTACTCAGTTGACAGAGCAAGGTATAGCGTTGTTTGAAGGGTATGATCCTCAGCATATTCCGTCCGATGTAGATTGTGTCGTGGTTGGCAATGTTGTTAAGCGCGGTAATCCAGCAATGGAATATGTCATGGCAGAACGCATTCCATATATTTCTGGCCCTGAGTGGTTAGCTGAGAATGTCTTAAAAGACCAATGGGTGTTGGCTGTATCAGGCACACATGGTAAAACAACCACAACCAGCATGCTAGCTTGGATATTGGAAGGAGCGGGTTATCAACCAGGATTTTTGATTGGCGGCATCCCTGAGAACTTTGGCATCTCAGCGCGGGTTGGTGAGCAGAATTACTTCGTTATTGAGGCTGATGAGTACGACAGTGCATTTTTTGACAAGCGTTCTAAGTTTATTCACTATCATCCTAAAACACTCATTTTAAATAATTTAGAATTTGACCATGCGGATATTTTTCCCGATTTGGGAGCAATTAAACAGCAATTCCATTACTTAGTGCGTACAGTGCCAGGAAATGGCTTGATAATTGCTAATGCTGAAGAGGGGCATGTGAAGGATGTCCTGGAGATGGGGTGTTGGACACCTGTGGTAACATTTGGTTTAGATAGTGATTGGCAGGCCATTTGTAAACAGCCAGACGGCGGTTTGTTCGATGTGCAGTATAGGGGGAAGATACAGGCAACCGTTTCTTGGCATTTATTGGGCCAGCATAATGTTGCTAATGCATTAGCGGCGATTGCAGCAGCTCATCATGTGGGTATTGATGTTGAAATGGCTTGCAAGGTGTTGTCTCAATTTAAAAATGTAAAGCGTCGTATGGAAGTCAAAGGAGAGGCAAATGGCATTACGGTTTATGATGATTTTGCTCACCACCCAACCGCTATTGCGACTACCTTGTCTGGATTAAGGGCAAAAGTCGGTGCTAAACGTATTATTGCTGTCCTCGAATTTGGCTCTTATACGATGCGCACTGGTGTGCATAAAGATAAAATAAGTAGCTCCTTAAAAGAGGCAGATATGATCGTATGTAAGGCCACAGAGACTGATTGGGGTCTAAGTGAAGCGCTGGCCGAATGTGATCAGACCACCATGGTTTATGCTAGTGTAGATGAACTTGTTAGGGGTTTGGTACCTATGCTTAGGCCTGATGATCATGTTTTGATTATGAGTAATGGTGGCTTTGGTGGTATTCATCAAAAGCTACTTAACGAGATATGTCAGAAATAAATTATATTGGAATGAATATGAAGAAAAATATTGTGGTAACTGCAAAAGCTAACTTTGATAATATGCAATCAGATCATGTCCATCATAAATTTGTTTGGAGTTATGACATCACGATAGAAAATAACTCTGATGATATTGTGCAGCTATTAAATAGAGAGTGGCATATTACTGATGCAACTGGCAAGGTAGAAGAAATTCAAGGGGTGGGTGTGATTGGTTTGCAGCCATTAATTAAGCCGGGAAAGAGCTTTTCCTATACTAGTTATTGTCAGCTTTCTACTCCTCAAGGTGCAATGGAGGGGTATTATGAAATGCAGAATTTAGAAGAGGAATTATTTAGTGTGCATATTCCCCGTTTTACGCTGGATGCGCCGCATATGATTCCTCCAGGATTTCGTTCTAGCCTGCACTAGCGGAATTGGTTTGTTTTCTCAGCCTGGGTTGGTTGTGTTGTTTTATCCTGCCTGGGCAGCTACTTATGTTTGTTATCTTTATTATAGATAGTATTTAGTTGATTCAATAAAAGGCTGAGTGTTTTTGCGCTTTCAGTTAGCATTTTCTTATCGCTTAATGCTTTGCTTATACCAGCAACATAGCGGGTATCTGCCGCTTGCCAATCATGATTAAATGTTTTATCTAGTCCGTCAATGACACCTTTATCGTGGGTGACTACTGATAGTTCTCTATTATCATCTATCGACTGTCTGGTAAGATTGGTTGATCCAATCACTGCTGTTTGGTTGTCGATAATCATTGCTTTAGCATGAATATAAAGTTTGCTCTGACGGATAATAACACCATTCCTGGTAAAATAATTTGCTTGCTTTGCGGGTACATCAGCAGAGGTGAGTATTTGTACTTGCACCCCTTTGCGAGCTGCCCTAGCAAGTGCATCACTAATGCCGTAATCACTTACTTTCTGAGCATAGATTTTTAATGAATGCCTGCTTGATAGAATGAGTTTAGATAATTTCTCTCGACTATTATCTGGGCTCCAAACAAAGGCTTCATTTTTTCCTAAAATAGCTTGGTGATGCCAGTCTGCATTAAATGCCGCTTTCAGTTCTCGTACCTGAGCAGGGTTGTCTAGCACTAATGCAAAGTTGCGTGCATTTTTAAAAGTGGAATTGGTAAAGTTAAACGTCATGACGATGGCTTGCTTATCATCAATGATGAGTGTTTTTTGATGTATTAAGCGGTAGTGGGGTATTCTGCCTTGCCAGCTAATTTCATGCTGGTTGAATGCCTGAATAGCATGGGTGTTTTCATCCCGTGCTCTAAATGGCGATTGCTCTAGGATGATTTTTAATGATTTGGTTTTTTGTTCAAGGATAGCTTGTAATAATTCTTTATCTGTAAATCCATACATGACCAAATTGACAGAGTATTTGGCCTGCTTGATTGCTTTAATGAGAGGCGCGCGTCCCATATCAGGTTCAATAATTAATTGGTCTGCATAGGAAAGTGAGGATAAGGTGAATGTGAGGCTGAATATGACAAAATGGAATAATTTAAACAACTTCTCTACCTGCTAATGCATGGCTTAATGTGCTGGCATCACTATATTCTAATTCGCTACCTATGGAGACGCCACGAGCAATACGGGTGACTCTAATATTAAATTGCTTGGCTAGCTCAGAGATGTAGTGAGCAGTTGCTTCGCCTTCTACCGTTGGGTTGGTAGCTAAAATGGTTTCTTTGATTTCGCCAGCTTCAAAGCGGCTTTTTAATTGGGGTATACCAATTTCTTCTGGGCCTATTCCATCTAAAGGTGAAAGATGACCAAGTAGAATAAAATATTTACCTCGAAAGCTACCGGTTTGCTCCAATACGGTTGCATCAATAGGGTTTTCTACAATGCAAAGCAAGGAGGCATCTCGATGATGAGAGGTGCATATTTCACAAAGTGCGGTTTCGCTAAAGATACGACAAGCATCGCAGTGTCGAATGTTGTCCATGGCATCTATCAGGCTTTTTGCAAGCTGCTTACCATTGTGTCGACTGCGGGTTAATAGCTGCAAAGCCATGCGTTGCGCTGTCTTGGGGCCAACGCCCGGCAGACAGCGCAATGCTTCAATTAGCTGCTCAAGAAGAGGGCTAAAGCGCATGTTTATTCGAAACCATCAGGCATTTTTAGGCCAGCTAAACCGCCCATTTTTTCACGAAGATTTTTTTCGATTTTATCAGTAGCATCGTTAATAGCTGCAGCAATTAAATCTTCAATAATAGATTTTTCTTCTTTCATTAAGTTGGGGTCTAGTGCTACTTTTTTCGCATAGTGCTGACCAGTCATGGTAATTTTTACGGAGCCGCCACCTGCTTGACCAATGACTTCCATTTCAGCTACTTGTTTTTGGATGTCTTGTAGTTTTTTTTGCATGTCTTGAGCACGTTTCATGATTTCGTTCATGCCAATTTTATCGGTTGGTTTGTTCATTATAAGCTCCGTTGTGATTTAAAACAGGATACATTAAGGGTTCTATCTTACCTCTATAATAGCGATACTTCCATGGTTGCATCAAATGCTTCAATAAACCGTTGTAGCTGGGGGTTGTCGGCAGCGGCCTGTTTAGCATGGGTTAGCTTCTGGTTATTTTCTATCTGAGTTTGCTTCACTGGTGTGTTTAATTCTGAGGCAGCAGTTCCCACAATCCGGATGTCTAACTGGCGCTTTTTGCCCAATGTCTGGTTGATAGCATCTTCTATCCGTTCCTTTAGCTTGGCTGTTAGCATGGGTTCATGTTGTCTTGATAGGGTAAAGGTAATCCGCTGATCATCAAGCGTTTCTAGGCTGCAATTTGAAGCCAATGCGTAGCTCATACCACCAAGGCCTAACTTGGGCAGAAGATCGCGCCATTCTACTGATCCAGTGGTAATTGGTGTAGTAGTTGGTTGCGCGCTGGAACTGACAACTGGAGAGCTTGCTTGAGTTTGCGGTGCTGGTTGTGTGGTCATGTTAGTTGATGGTTTAGTGGCTACAGTTGTAGTTGGTGAGCCTGGTTTGAAAGCTAGCATGCGCAGCATGGTCATTTCAAATCCTTGTTGAGGAGTGGGGCTGAGCGCTAAATCTCTTCTACCTAATAACGCAATTTGATAATACAGCTGAACATCTTGTGCTGAAAAGGTGCGAGCAAGTTGCGAAATGGTATCTGATGTGGGTAATTCAGGTACAATTTGGGCTAGGGCCGTTTGGTGGAACAGGCTAATTAGCTCTTCTAGCACTTGATGGAAGTCAGGTGTGCGTTCATTCAGTTGATTGATTTGTTCAAATAATGCCTTGCCATCTTGTTGTCCCAATGCAGTGGCTAGTGGAATGAGGTCATCTTGTGCCATGCTGCCTAGCATATGATGAATATCTGCCTGTGCTACATTTCCTTGACCATAAGCAATGGCTTGGTCAAGTAGGCTTAGTGCATCACGCATACTGCCGTCAGCAGCATGTGCGAGTTTATCGAGAGCGGTTGTTTCGTGGGTAATGTTTTCAGTGGCGCAAATCGCCGCTAGATGCTTAGCGATTAATTCCGGTGTAATACGTTTCAGGTGAAACTGTAAGCAGCGTGATAAAATAGTGATGGGTAATTTCTTGGGGTCGGTTGTTGCTAGAATGAATTTTACATGCTCGGGTGGTTCTTCCAGCGTTTTTAGGAGCGCATTGAAGCTGTGATTGGAGAGCATGTGTACTTCGTCTATTAGGTAAACCTTGTAGCGACCCTGAGTAGGCGGGTAAAGGACATTGTCTAAAATTTCACGTGTATCTTCTACTTTAGTGCGAGAAGCAGCATCAATTTCGTATAAATCCAAAAATTGTCCCGCATCAATAGCGGTACAGGTGTTACAGGTACCGCAAGGCGTAGAAGTAATGCCTGTTTCACAGTTCAGGCACTTGGAGAAGATCCTGGCAATAGTCGTTTTACCAACGCCACGGGTGCCTGTAAATAAATAAGCATGATGTATGCGTTGCTGATCAAGTGCATTAGCGAGCATGCGTAAAATATGCTCTTGTCCGACCATTTGCTGGAAATTTTTGGGACGCCATTTGCGTGCTAGCACTTGGTAGCTCATTCTTTAAACCCTAGGTTTATTAGTTAGCAACAAAATACTTAATTTTGTGGCTAGGTTCAATTGAAAAAATCTATTTATTACAATCAGGTGTATCGGATGAATTGTTCGATAAATGTGCTATAGTGGCTGTTGCGCCTTGTAAGCTTTAAATTTTGTAAGGAGTTAGCGCAACAAGCAAAAGATAGGTTTCGCAATATGGGCGTAATCTATGGATGGATGGTGTTTAACATGGATGGAGAAATAGAATGAAAGCTAATTTGATTAAATCTACGCTAGCGGTTGTTACCGGTTTGTTATTATCGTCGAATGTGTTTGCTGCTCCAGAAACGTTCAAATTAGATTCTGAGCATACTTATGTTCTTTGGAGTATTAAACATCTGGGATTTTCTAATCAGTCAGGGAAGTGGTATGCCAATGGTGCCTTGGTATTAGATAAAGACAATCCGGTGGACAGTAAGGTGGATGTAACGATTGATCTGAATAAAATGATCACCGGTATTCCTGCACTAGATAAACACCTCAAAGGTAAGCAATTTTTTGATGTTGCTAAATATCCAAAAGCAACCTTTGTTAGCAATAAGGTCGTTATGGCTGGTAAAGATGCTGCAAAGGTAGAGGGTGTTTTAACACTTCACGGTGTTTCTAAGCCGGTGACACTGGATGTTAAGCTCAACCAAGAGGGCCTTAATCCCATTACTAATAACAGAACGGTTGGTTTTAGTGGAACAGCTGTTATTAAGCGTTCGGACTTTGGCATGACAACATTGATACCAGCTTTGAGTGATGAGGTTGAGTTAAAAATCGAAGCAGAGGCATCTCAAGCTAAGCAGGGGTAGGGTATGCAAATAACAAACACTGTCAATCAGTATGGTTTCATTGCTAAGCTTTTGCATTGGGTGATGGCTATATTGCTGATTAGTTTATTGGCTTTGGGACTATATATGACATCTTTACCGATTAGTTATCAGAAGCTAAAGCTATATGGTTGGCATAAGGAATATGGTTTATTGGTGCTAGGGCTGGTGACCATTAGAATTGTCTGGCGTTTGTTAAATGTGGTTCCTGTCTTATCATTAGAGGATGCTTTAATGATTAAGCAGCTAAGGGGATTTTTACTTGTTAGTCTATTGTCTTTTTCTAGTGTTTCATATGCGGCATTGACCACTTGGGAGATGATTCCTGAAAAAAGTAAGTTGGTGTTTACTGGCACACAAAATAATGCGCCCATAACGGGTAATTTCAAAAAATTCACCTGCCTTATTCAGGTGGATCCACAGCAATTACAAAAGAGTAATGTGCGTGTGGTTGTTGATATGAGTAGCATCTCGCTGAGCTTTAAAGATTTTGTCGCAATGTTGCTGAGTGGAGAGTGGCTGGATGTTAGTAAGTATCCTGAGGCTGTATTTGATGCTAAACATTTTACTCGGTTAGGCCCTGATCGTTATCAGGCAAAGGGTGTGTTGATTATTAAAAATAAGAAAATGCCTGTCGATTTAAATTTTGTCACCAGAGAAATGGCAGATGGCACTATGTTTGTTAAGGGTAATACTGTCATCAAGCGTACAGCATTTGGGGTGGGGCTGGGAGAGTGGGCAGATACAGGTGTGGTGGATGATGATGTCGATGTGGAGTTTATTATCATGGCTAAAGTCAAACCTAATTAAGGTTTGCTGTTAAACCCATAATAGCGAACACCAGCCACACGTCGGCGCCCGAATCAGTTGCTACCGTTGCTTCCTTCCGGCGCCCCCTTAATAAATAGCAAATCAAGTAGTTTTGGGATCGCCGTGATTTCATTCGATTTCTCGTGTACTTTTTCTTGGCCTAGCACTAATTTTGTTGACGCAGTAAATGCGCTCACCATATGAATAGCTGATTGCTCTGTTGCTTTATTAAAGCTACCTCGTAGCGATTTCCCATCAATTGCTATCACCTCTTTTAAGGCTAATTGCAATGATTTCACCCATTCCATAAAACAAGCCTTAAATGTATCTGGGTTGAGCGCGCTCATGACCCGTGCAAAGGTGTTTTTGCAGGGGATGCCATGCTCGTATGGCTGAAACTTCCTCAGGTATTCAAGCTTCTCTTCCCCAAAAAGAACAAAATCCCGCCAACTTTGCGCCCCGCAAATGCTGCCACATAAGACAATTAGGAGTATCTCTGTGAGTGGGTATAATTTCTTTCGGTTGATTCTGGGATCTTCTAGTGCATCAAAATGATACAAAAAAAGCGGGTATTTTCTTTCCTGACACAGCTAACTCCTTGCTTTTTAACAGCAAGGAGATTAATCATATCTTCTTTATTTTGCACCTATTTTTAATGGGGCAGCCCTGTGGGTGAATCGGCTAGATCACCATTAGAGGCAACCGAGAATAGCGTGTCCTAAAAGTAACGAAATTCGTAACCTAAAGGACATGATAGATACAAAAAGCTAAAGCCATGTCCTTAAAATACCTTTTTTCGTGATTTTAAGGACATGATAAGCTCATTTTACACTGTAATCACTTAACTTTAACTCGCAGATAAGTAATAATGTACTTATTATCACGATAAACGTGATTTTGAGGACATGATGAATCTATCTGTTTATATTAAAGAAATACGAAAAGCTGGGCAGCGGTATTTTACCTTAGAACAGCTTATGGCAGACCGGGGCTTGTCAAAAAATACAGCTCTAAATGCTATCTATCGCTTAAAGGGCCACGGAGAGTTGATCTCACCCGCGAGAGGTTTATATGTTATTGTCCCACCAGAACATCAACCGCATGGCTCTATCCCTCCCCAAGAATTGGTGCCTTTGGTCATGCAGTATTTGGGCGCTAATTATTATGTCGCACTTCTAAGTGCGGGGTTGTTTCATGGGGCGACTCATCAGAAGCCTGCTAGATTCCAGGTGATATCAGACAAACGTATTAAACACCCATCGACTTTTGGCGATGTGGAAATTGATTATATTTATAAAAAATCCGTGCTTGAATTGCCCACTCAAGATTTTACTATGAGCACCGGTTACCTTAAGGTGGCAACCCCAGAATTGGTTGCACTTGATTTACTCGAGTACCCTAATCATGCAGGCGGCCTAAATCATATCGCCACTGTTTTCTCAGAGCTTGTTGAGGTGTTAGATCCTATAAAGCTCATCAATCTTGCGAAAGAGTCCCGTACCGAATATCAGTTGCAGCGCATTGGTTATATCCTAGATCACATTGATGTTATGGATGAGCCTGGCGCTGAAATAATAATTAATGCTCTTGCGCTTCACGTTCAAGAAAATAAACCAAGTTATCTGCCTCTTGCATCTGAAATTTCTAAAATAGGCTATTCAAGGTGTAAAAAGTGGAGAATTATTGAAAATTCAGAAATAGAGAGTGATTTATGATTCCAGAAGTTTTTATTGAGAATTGGCGAAAAACTGTTCCATGGCAAATGACTGAACAAATACAACAGGATTTAATGATTAGCCGTGCTTTGGTTGATTTGTATAATGATCCTCATGTCAAAGATGCGCTTGTCTTTCGAGGTGGTACTGCGCTCAATAAATTGTTTATCAATCCTCCGGCGAGGTACAGTGAGGATATCGATTTTGTGCAAAAAAATGCTGATCCAATTGGGCAAACGATTGATGCTATTAGGGCACTATTAAAACCATGGCTAGGCGATCCTAAATGGAAAATCACACAGCGTAGCGCAAAGCTGATCTACAAGTATGAATCGGTTAATAAAATTCCAGCAAAGTTAAAAATTGAAATCAACACAACAGAGCACTTTCAGGTATTACCTTTAAAAACAGTGCCTTTCTCAATGGATTCATCTTGGTTCAAAGGGACGGCTGATATCGTTACTTACGAAATGGATGAGCTAATGGCAACTAAGTTACGCGCTCTTTATCAGCGTCGCAAAGGGCGGGACTTATTTGACGTATGGTATGTGGCAGATCGCAATTTAATTAACTTGAATCGAGTTTTTGATATTTTTCATCAGTATTGCACTTATAACGATGTCAAGATCACAGGCGAAGAATTTTTAAAGAATCTTGAACTTAAAAAGGATCATCGTGACTTTCATATGGATATGAGTGTTTTATTGCCATCGAAATTGCATTGGAATTTTGAGGAAGCCTATCAATTCGTTGTAGATAACGTCATTAGCAGGTTGCCGTAAATGCAAAGACTCAAACAGTACAGCAAGGTCTCAACAAGCCTCGCATGCTTGAGCAATGAAAAACTAAAGCAGATTTTGGCAGATAGCAAACCCATGCATGAAGGTATCGGTGGCAAGTCAGCCTTAATTGTTATTGGTAACACACCCGTATTTGTTAAAAAATTACCATTGACTGATCTTGAGAGACTATCTCAGAATTTCATGTCTACGGCAAATCTTTTTGATTTGCCATTGAGCTATCAATATGGCGTAGGCTCTGCTGGTTTTGGAGCATGGCGTGAACTTGCAGCACATACGATGACAACCAACTGGGTCATCACAGGGGAGTGTGCCAATTTCCCCATTATGTACCACTGGCGCATTTTGCCAAGTCACCCAGGCGATATTAATATCAACTATTGGGGTGACATTGAAAAATACTGCCAGTACTGGGAAAATTCAGGTGTCATTCGTAAGCGCGTTGAAAATCTCAATAATGCATCAGCGCATATCGCTTTATTTCTTGAATATGTCCCGCAAAGTTTGCATGAGTGGCTAAGTGATCAAATTGCTAAAGGCAGTGATAGCGCTGAAACAGCCGTTTTATTTGTAGACAAGCAGCTCAAAGCCACAAACAAGCATATGAATGCGTGCGGCTTGATACATTTTGATGCGCACTTTAAAAATATACTCACCAACGGTAAGCAGCTTTATTTAAGCGATTTTGGTTTAGCGTTGTCATCAAAATTTGATTTAACACTAGCAGAAACAGAGTTTTTGAAACAGCATGAGTCCTATGATCAAGCATGTGCGGCGGTAAATCTGCTTCATTGCATTGTCACAGCACTTTTTGGTAAAGAGCATTGGGAAATTCGTTTGCGTAAATATCTTGCTGGCGAGCTTAAAAATGCCCCACCTATCGTTGACACGATTATTAATCGATATGCTCCTGTAGCATTACTCATGGATGATTTTTTTCAACAGCTTCAGAAAAAAAGTAAATTAACACCATACCCTGCGGGTCAGCTAGAAAAATTGTTAAGCATTGAAACATAGGGGTTGGTTTAGCGGTTAGAAAAAAACCGGGATAGTTTTTAGGTAAACCCATAATAGCGAACACCAGCCACTTGCGATTCTTATTTTGGGTTCTGCAAACCAACTCCCCAAACTAAACTGTTTAATCTATATTAAACAGTTCAAGGTAAATGCCTATAAATGGTTTTATATGCTCGGTCTATTCAAATGTTTTTCTACAATATTTTCAGCTTCCTCTTGTGTATGTATAGATGCCGTATGAGCAGCTATTTTTATTAATGCTTCATTCGGCAACCTTTCAAATATAGAACCTGTTCTTGCTCCTTGCGCTAAAATGCGTGCACATTTTCTTATCTCAGCATGGTCTTTCACAACTACTGATAACATCATTTGTTTTAATTCATTTAATTGTCCAATAAGAGTTTGAATATATTCATGCTTATCCGCATATTCGTCTTTAGATAAATATTCGGTAAATATTTTAAGGTGTGTTTCTATCATTGCAAATGGGTCACGATCCTTGGAGCCAAATAACATAGGATTGGCATTAGCCTGTAGTAGAGCTTTGGCCTCAGCAAAGTGACAATGGTTTACTGCATAAAAAAATGCGGTTGATCCAGAGGTGGATAGAGCATTTAATCCAGGGTTAGGCGCATTATCGAGAACATTTTTAACATTATTGATTCTACCAAACAAACCTCTTGGATCAGTATATGATACTATTGTTGCAATCTGTAAAACAGATTGTCCGTGCTCTCCAAGAGTAGAGAAATCGAACCCATGCTTTACCGCTTCTTTTACAATAGTAGGGAAAATAAATTGACATGTCACTCTGTCTTTGCAACACAAAGCAGCAACATGAACAGGGGTATTTCCTAGATTGTCTTTTATAGTGAAATTGATGCTTTGCGTATTAAATAATACATTTAATATCTTGCTCGCATTACTAGAACCCATTATACATCCAATTTGTACAGCATGATGTAAAAGAGTCAATCCGTCTTCATCTTGTTCAGTAATAAGGCTTGGATTTCTTTCTAAAGCTAATTGAAGGCTTTCAGCTGACCATGATAAGTTTTTAAATTCATCAGACCGGTTTTGCATGTTTTAATAACTCCTCTCTTTCTTATTCGGCGGTCTCAAAAACGAGGTTTCTTGTTGCTTGATCTACAGTTGCAAATAACTCTTCACGCTCTCGTGCCCAATATGAGCAATATTAAACCTGACATAATGAAAGTGTCAAGATTGTATTCAAGTATATTCCTTTATATTTATAAGAAATTCAGGTTTAAAGCTGCGGTAGGTATTGGCCTAGATAATTGATCTCCCTGAACTTTTTAAATAAACCCAATCCTCCTAACACCACTTGAAAGAAATAATAGGCATGATATCATTATTTGATATCAAAAATGGGTGTATAATGAATAAGTCGCATCGAAAAACACTGGAAGCTATTTTTCAGCTACCAGTACCAGCGACCCTTGAATGGCGACGAATAGAGTCGTTATTTCAAGCAATTGGTGCAGATACAATGGAAGGAGCTGGTTCGAGAGTGAGGTTTGAACTTAATGGAGTTATTGCCACTTTTCACCGGCCACACCCGCAAAAAGAAGCAAAGCCTTACCAGGTTCGCGATGCACGAGCATTTCTTGAGAAAGTAGAGGTACTACCATGAATACAATGAATTATAAAGGCTACGCAGCTAAAATTGAATATAGCGATGAAGATGATTGCTTGATAGGTCATATTGCAGGAATTAATGACATAGTAGGATTTCATGCAAGTTCTGTGTCTGAATTACATGCTGCTTTTGAAGAAGCTGTTGACGATTATCTTCAGACCTGCGAAAAAGTAGGCAGATCTCCTCAGAAACCTTACTCTGGTAAAATCATGTTACGTGTTCCACCAGAGATTCATGCTCGCGCAGCTATGCTAGCTGAAGCCCATGGAAAAAGCTTAAATTCTTGGGTAACAGATTTGCTGTCTAATGCCAATTAATTTTCTGGCAATACATCTTATCGGCAGTTCAGGCGGTCTTACAAAAATGGTTCGCACCCAGTGTAACCACCTTTTTGCTGCTTGGGATAGTTTTTAGGTAAACCCATAATAGCGAACACCAGCCACACGTCGGCGCCCGAATCAGTTGCTACCGTTGCTTCCTTCCGGACCTGGCGGGGTTCACGACTTATCGTCGCGACGGGACCAATGCTCGCTATTATGGATTTATATCGGAGAGAGAGGGATTCGAACCCTCGATACGCTATTAACGTATACACGCTTTCCAGGCGTGCGCCTTCAACCGCTCGGCCATCTCTCCTAATTCGAGTGCTGAAGATTAAACTAGATTGAGCAATTCTGCAAATAGAAATTTGAATAAATAGTGATTTTATCCGCTGGCGAACTTGGTTGGATGGGGGTTAGTATTGAGAGAGCCAATCAATGATTTCGATGGGGCGCTGAATATAGCCATCTGCCTTCCATTCTTCCGGCTTATCATGTTCGCTGGTATAGCCATATAAAGCAAATAAACAGCGTGTTCCAGCAGCTTTGCTGGCTAAAACATCAACAAGTGTGTCGCCAATATACACACAGCTTTTTGCGTCTCGTTTGAGTAGTTTAAGGGCGTGTAAAATTTGATCGGGATCAGGTTTGCGCTTGGGTAGTGAGTCACCGCAAATAATGCAGGCTGCGCGCTGATCTAGCTCCATTGCTTTCAGTAAATCATAAACAAAGCGAGCGTGTTTATTGGTAACAATACCCCAGGGGATTTGTTGTTCTTCTAAATAAGTTAAAACCGTTTCTATTTCTGGAAAGGGGCGGGTGAGCTGAGTTGAATAGGTTTGGTAAAAAGCTAAAAATTCTTGTTGACGAGCGGTATAGTCAGCATGGCTTTCATCTATATCCAAGCCAGCTTTTAATATTCCTTTTGCACCTGTGCCAATATGAGGTCTGATGACAGATACGGGGACTTCAGGTAATCCTAATTGCTGGCGAACTTTATTTAATGCAAAGGTTAAATCAGGTGCAGTATCTAATAAAGTGCCATCTAAATCAAATAAAACCGTCTCTATTTTTTTCATAAGGCTTTTGTTGCATAGAATAAGTAGTTAACAGAGATATCATTGGTTATTTTTGCTACTTGGGTAAGGGGGTTGTAAGCAAGGCCTTTCATTTCTTGTGGTAATAAATTGGCAGCTAATACCCAATTATTTAATTCTGCTGGTTTGATGAATTTCGCATAATCATGTGTGTTTTTAGGCAGTAATTTTAATAAATGCTCTGCACCTAAAATAGCGAATAAATAGGCTTTTGCTGTGCGGTTAAGGGTTGAGAAGAATACGTGGCCACCTGGTTTAACCAACGTTGCTGCTGCTTTAATAATAGCGCCTGGGTCAGGGACATGTTCTAGCATTTCTAGACAAGTCACCACATCATATTGCCCCTCTCTTTCTGCAGCGATTGTTTCAGCAGCAGTGCAAAGGTATTCAACATTAGTGCCAGATTCATATTGGTGTAGTTTTGCTACCTCTATGCCTGCTGCATTCAGATCGATGCCTGTGACATTGGCGCTTAGTTTAGCGAGGCCTTCTGATAAAATGCCACCACCGCAGCCAATATCGATTACTTTCTTACCGGTAAGATCTAGTTTACTTGCAATGTAAGTTAATCGGATAGGGTTGATCTGATGTAGTGTTTTTAATTCGCCCGTTTCATCCCACCAATGTGCAGCTAAAGAGCCAAATTTGGCTAATTCTTGTGGGTCGTAATTTGTTGTCATGATGCTGTCCTATGGTCGCTTAGGGATATCTTACACGGCAAGTTTGGGTATGTCATCTTTGTCTAAGTGATGCTATGATCATTGTTTTACCTATTTATCGAAAGGGAATTTTTGATATGAAAAGGAAATTGTTCGCCTTAACGATGGCAGCTATGGCTAGTACGTATTCTTATGCTGATGTGACCAAGGTCGCATTATATGGCAACACGGCTCCTCTGTATTTGGCAGATGCTAGTTCTGTGAATCAATCTCGTATTCAAGGTATGAATGCTGCTGGTGAAAACCAAACAACGATTATTGATAGCAATGGTAATTTGAAGATAGTTGATAAGCCAAGTAGTAATAATCCAGTAGCAACTGAAGGGCCAACCTCAAATAATATGTCCAATAGTAATCCAGGTCCCAGCGCTCAGCCAGATATGCCAGCAGCTCCATCTATGGGTAATGGTGTTAATAATAGCCAGGGTGTGCAGCCACCGACTGACCGTCCAGAAACAACAAAGCCAGCGCCAGGGATGGTTCCCCAGCAAAATTATATGCCAAGCACGGTTCCTGACGCGCCAAATGCCACTCCTGATAACAGTGTTGCTGCTCCAAATAATATGCCAAATAGTACCCAAGACGCAGCACCGGCTCCTGCTACAGGGATGTCCCATTAAAGATAACATTGCTACATAAATACTGGATTGAATAAAATGGATCATCCCTGTCTTCGCAGGGATGATCGTTCTTTAATCAAATTTGCTGGGCTATGCTCACTCTCGAAAGGAGTGCTAATATAGGCACTCTTCTTCATTATTGATTAATCAGTCACCTAATTTCCTGGAGTATCGCCATGTCAGATTCCTTATTATCCGCAGAGCATCACCATCCTCAAACGACTTATTTGAAAGATTATAAAGCACCTAATTACTGGGTGGATGATATTGCCTTAGTATTTGACTTGCGTGATAACGGAACAAAGGTTGTATCAACCATGCAGATACGTCGTAATGAGGCAGCTCAATCTAAACAGTTAATTTTAAATGGCGATGAACTCATTTTAGAAGCAATTAGTCTTGATGGTGTTGCCTTATCCCCAGATGCTTATCGGTTGACAAAAGAGGCGCTCATTATTGAGGATGTACCAGAAAAATGTGAGTTAGAAATTGTAACGCTGATTTACCCTGAGAAAAATACAGCGTTGAGTGGATTGTATCGTTCCCAAGATACTTACTGTACTCAATGCGAAGCAGAAGGATTTAGACGCATCACTTTTTACATGGATCATCCTGATGTGTTGGCGCGTTTTACTACCACTATCATGGCTGATGAAGCGCGGTATCCGTCCTTATTATCCAATGGTAATTTAATTGATTCAGGTAAGCTAGAAGATGGCCGTCATTTTGCCACTTGGGAAGATCCCTTTAAGAAGCCAAGTTATTTATTTGCCTTGGTTGCGGGCGATTTTGATTTGAGACAGGGCAAATTTATCACGCAATCTGGTCGTAACATTGATTTACGTATTTATGTAGAAAAGGGTTACGGTGAGCAATCAGAGCACGCACTTTTTTGTGTGAAAGAGGCTATGCGCTGGGATGAGGAAGCCTTTGGGCGTGAATATGATTTAGATATTTATATGATCGTTGCGATCGGTGATTTCAATATGGGGGCTATGGAAAATAAAGGCCTCAATATTTTTAATACTAAATATATTTTAGCCAAACCAGAAACGGCAACAGATGATGACTATTTCCATATTTTATCTGTTATTGGTCACGAGTATTTTCATAATTGGTCAGGGAACCGTGTTACCTGCCGTGATTGGTTTCAGTTAAGTTTGAAAGAAGGATTGACAATTTTCCGCGACCAAAGTTTTACGGAGGATTTATTGTCACGAGCAGTGATGCGTATTAAAGACGTCACGGCGCTACGTGAATCTCAATTCCCAGAAGATGCCGGTCCTTTGGCGCATCCTGTTCGCCCAGATTCTTATATTGAAATTAATAATTTTTACACCTCGACTATTTACAATAAAGGATCTGAAGTGCTGCGCATGATGCAGACCATTTTAGGTAAGGCGAAGTTTAGAGAAGGGATGGATTTATACTTTTCTCGATTTGATGGGCAGGCAGTGACAATTGAAGATTTTGTCGAGACCATGGAAGAGATTTCTGGTAGAGATTTAAACCAATTTAGGCTTTGGTATAGCCAAGCAGGAACACCGGTTGTGTCAGTAGAAGATACCTATGACGCAAAAAATAAAATCTATACATTAACCATGACGCAGTCCTGTCCTGCGACGCCAGGACAAGCAAATAAATACCCTATGCACATTCCAATTAAAATGGGATTATTGGATCATAAGGGTAACAGTTTGCCACTTCACATAGATAATGTGAAAGGTGAGGATGAGACTGTTTTACACCTTACGCAAGCAGTGCAAACATTTGAGTTTGCTAATGTAGACACAAGACCCATACCTTCTTTATTAAGAAATTTCTCTGCTCCTATTAAATTAGAATATGGTTATGCTGATGATGAGTTATTGCTTTTGTTTAAGCACGATAAAGATGCTTTTAATCGTTGGGAGGCGGGTCAAAAATATTTCTTGAGAATGATTCTAAGTTTGGCAGATAGATATCAGCATCATAAAGAATTGAGTTTGCCTGATGAATTATTCGCAATTATAACTTATCTCATGTTGCAGGTAGAAGATCGTTATCTTTTGTCTGAAATGTTAACGCTGCCATCTGAAAAATATATTGGTGAGCAAATGACGGTTGTGAAGGTGGATGCTATTCATGCTGCAAGAGAATTTATCTTGTATGAATTAGCAGAACATTTGCAGGATTTATTTTTACAAGTGTACCGTGATTGTCATGTTGTAGGGCCTTATGAATTTAATATGGAAGCAGTCGGCCGTCGACAATTAAAAAATCGTTGCTTATCTTATTTGATGGTCTTGCCAGCATTTGCGGAATTAGGGATGCAGCAATTTGAAGCCTCTCTCACCACTAATATGACGGAAACACTGGGAGCATTAGCTGGGTTGGCTAATCTGGATACGCCGCTGAGAATAAAAGCCTTAGAGCAGTTCTACAGCACCTGGAATCATGATGCGTTAGTGATGGATAAGTGGTTTTCTATTCAGGCAACCTCCAAGTTGCCAAATACCTTGAATCAAGTCAAAGAATTGGTTGAGCATAGAGGCTTTGATCTCAAAAATCCAAATAAAGTATACTCGCTCATCGGTGCATTCGGTCATCGTAATGCGGTCAATTTTCATTCAAATGATGGGGCAGGGTATGTGTTTTTAAGGGTTATGGTTCATCAATTGGATAAACTTAATCCGCAAGTATCTGCACGCATGGTGAAACCTTTGACTGATTGGCGCCGGTATGATAAAGAACGGCAAGACTTAATGCGTGAGCAGTTGATGATTTTGGCAAATGACAAAGCTATTTCACCTGATCTATATGAATTAGTTACTAAAAGTTTGTAAATTTATAAATAGTTAGAGGTAGTCACATGACAATAGAGACAAAACAAATGCGTGTTGAATCAGATAGCATGGGTAAAATTGATGTGCCAGCGGACAAGTACTGGGGTGCTCAAACTCAGCGCTCTTTAGGTCATTTTGCAATTGGCCATGATGTCATGCCTAAAGAACTTATACGCGCATTTGGTATTCTTAAAAAAGCCGCTGCCATGACGAATAATGAACTGGGCTTGATGAAAGATGACACCTTGGCATTGATTTCAAAAGCAGCAGATGAAGTGATTGCTGGAAAGTTTAATGATCAATTTCCATTACGTATTTGGCAAACGGGTAGTGGTACACAGACAAATATGAATGTGAATGAAGTGATTAGCAATCGTGCGATTGAGATGGCAGGTGGTGAGATGGGTAGTAAAAAGCCTGTGCATCCTAATGATCACGTGAATCAATCACAGTCTTCTAACGATACATTCCCAACAGCCATGCATATTGCAGCAGCTGATGCCGTTGTGCATTACTTATTGCCAGCGATTAAAGAGTTGCGTGATGGTTTGGTCGAAAAGCAAAAGAAATTTGCACATATTGTGAAAACAGGCCGTACCCATTTGCAAGACGCGGTTCCTCTAACATTAGGCCAAGAATTTTCTGGCTATGTTGCCCAGCTAAATGCAGCAATGGCTAACATTGAAAAAACCTTGCCAGGCTTGTATGAATTGGCATTGGGTGGTACAGCAGTTGGTACGGGTTTAAATGCACACCCTGAGTTTGCAGTTAAAGCAGCGACTCACATTGCCACCTTAACAGGTCTTCCGTTTGTAACAGCACCTAACAAATTTGCAGCATTAGCAGCGCATGATGCGTTTGTGTTTGCTAGTGGCGCATTAAAGCAATTGGCTTGCGCATTAATGAAAATTGCAAATGATGTGCGTTGGTTGGGGTCTGGCCCTCGTTGTGGTTTGGGTGAATTAGTATTGCCTGCAAATGAGCCTGGTTCTTCCATTATGCCAGGTAAGGTGAATCCAACACAGTCTGAAGCAATGACCATGGTTTGTGTGCAGGTTATGGGGAATGACGCAGCGATTGGGTTTGCAGATTCTCAAGGTAACTTTGAGTTAAACGTATTCAAGCCAGTTATTATCCATAATTTTATGAATTCTCTACATCTTCTTGCAGATTCAGCGCGGATGTTTAATAAGTATTGTGTGCAAGATTTAGAAGCAGATGAAAGAGCAATTAGTGAATCTGTCAATAATTCGTTAATGCTAGTGACAGCCTTAGCACCACGTATCGGTTATGACAAAGCAGCAGAAATTGCACATAAAGCTTGGCATGAAGGTACATCCTTGCTAGACGCAACATTGTCATTAGGTTATTTGGATGAGCAAGCATTCAAAGAGTTGGTCCGACCAGAGACCATGACAGGTCCAACAGCTTAGTTTTGAGTGATTATCTGTCCCATGTATAGATATACTGATATGTATGGGGCAGGGTTGATATTGTTATTAACAATTTTGAGCGGTGTCACCCGCTCAAAATTGCTTAGTTGATATGCTAGGCTATTTCCCAGGTTTAGCTTCAGTTGAAGGTGCTGCGCTGGATGTTGCTCGATTTGCTTGGTCTTCAAATACGCTGTTTCTCCTTAATGGGCTAGTGTGTGTAGCCTGTGTTGTAAAGAGGTTGCCGAGTGCTAGAATATCTCCTAATAGACTGTGTATTTCTTGATAATCTTGAATATCCCTTTTTACTTCCCCAGTCGCATCGTGAGAGGCATCATGTCCTGTGCTTGGAAGTCCTGCCTGTATTTGAACGTTTGCATCCAACAGCCTGCTTTGAGTTGACGCTACAAAATTTTCCATGTCATAGCATGCTTGAGCTATACCATCAATTGTCCCCACTACTATCGAATTTGGGACGTTAATACTGATGGGGTTGCTTTTCCAGTAGGCTAGCGATTTTGCAATGCCATCCTGAATGCTTTGTTTAATTGTTTCTAGGTAGCTATTAAACATATTCAAACAAGCTTTTACTCTTTTAACATCACCATGAAATGTTTCCATGTTCATGTTAGCTGTGCTGATAGGCCTTGGTTGATTTGAAAATAATTTGGCGCGATGATTGTTAATATTTTCTTCATTAGTCGGATCAAATAAACTAATCATAGAATCATCAATAGCATCCATGCAAGCTAAGACGTGAGTATTAACACGTTTATTATCATGGCAATCCGTTCGCCACGTATTTATTTCCTCAATAATATCAGCTAGCTGAATGTCGCCAGGTGCTTTGTTGATAACAATCATGACATTATCTTTGAAATCTTGAGGATTTCTATAGATGCTAGCTATCTTTTTAAAATCTTCAGTGAAGCGTGTTTTAAGTCCATCAAGTAAGTCATTACACGTGATCATGAAGACAATTTTATGGTAAGCATTAACATGCCTTGTTGTCATAATCGTTGATATCTGACCAGCTATTTCGATGGCGTTGGCTCTGCTTCCATCAAATCCTGGTGTATCAATGATGGTGTGGTTGTCATCTATCTGGAAGATGTCAATAAAAGAGGTTTCTGATTTTCTTCCGTTACCTATACCCCTAGGGTTGTCATTACTGTCAATTTTTCTGCCTGATCGGAAGAATTTAGTGCCTGACATGGCGTTGCAAAAAGTTGATTTACCAATTTGAGACTGACCTAGGATGATCGCAAAGGTATTGTGAGGGTTGATAAGTTGATTTCTCATATGCTCTTGCATTTTCTTTATTTGGGAAATAAATTCTGGAATATCAATATCCATTATTTCTTTTTGTGAATCTATCCAGTTACTCAAGCGTGAACTACTACTAGCTTCTGCCTGCATTTGATAGTCAAAATCAATTAATCTCACTGGATTCATAGGTATTGAATTGAATGTTTGGTGAACAATATTGGCTTGTTGATTGATCAATCCTGCCATGTGGTTATATTCAATTAATATTCTATTAATTTGCGAAGACATTTGTTGGAATAGGCTAGCATTATTCATGGGGTAAGTCGCACACATTAAGTAAGCATCTGAAGCTCGTTGTTTCATGGTCTGGATGCTGCGTGCCATACCCTCTGCTTGTTGAGCTGCCTGTCTGACTCTATGGAACATTTGAATATCGGAGCGGGCATGGGAGATAGTATTCATTATTGAGTTCGCTTGGTCGCCAAGGCGGCTATGGAGGTTCTGCCAATCTTCAGCAGCGTGCTTAATATTGGTTGGGAATGCCGCATTTCCCCAAATGGTAAAAGCTGTTTCTGATATTGCATCTATAGGTTGATCTGAAAATAAACCTAGTACGCTTGGCATGGTGTTTGCATCAAGACCTATGATGGTTGAAAATATTTTAACCATATTGTGTATGATAGCTATTGATGTTTTGTCATTGCCATATAGATTGTCTTGTGTCGTGATGCGAGATACAGCAGCTTGATATGATGCTAATACTGCAGCTTGCGCAGTGCCTGGTGTGGCAAATCCAATACCTTCCATATATGCGATTAATTGATCTTCCATCGTTTGGGTGTGGTTAGGTGGTGCAACACAGCCTTGTAGTGTAGGAATGCAGGATTTTAGGGTGCTGTTGGTGAAAATTATTTTTCTGCCCCCTTTGTTTTCGTTGCTTGCTCTCGTTTTATTTTTATGTTCAATATCTTCAGGATGTCGTGCGCAATTTCCTGCTGGTTCAACAGCATTTCCACTGGCAACAACAAACCTTTGAACACAAAAGTTTTGATCATTTTGTGTATAATTTAGTGATATTTCAAAGGTGGCTTGGGCTGGGTGGTAAGGATATCCATAGTAATTGTGGCGATTTTCTTTTTTAACAAAAGTCATAGGTCCACAAGCAGCGTTAGTATGGGTTAGTGATCGCATATCAATAGAGATAGTGATTATTCCTGCTAGATGCATCGCAATGTCTTGCCATGAGATAGTGGTATTTGCAAAGGCAGCACCATTATCGCGGCTCATACTTTTTAAGAATTCAGCATGGCTGATTCCCAGTTCATTATTGAAACCAATATAGCCTTGACTAATTGCATGTAAAAGAGTCATAGGTAGTTGATTGGGTAGTTGCGCATAAAAATCTTGGATAAACATGGATTTAATACGGTTCATGACAGTTTGGTATTCTTTGGCGGTGCTTTCAAATAAAATGGAGCGATTATCCGTCATTTGTCTTATTGCATGAGTGACAGCAAGCGAGCGTGCATGCATGTTGCTCATAAATCTGTCATCGGCAATGATCCGATTTGGTAGCTGGGTAAAGGTTCCAATCTGTAGTTCAGCATAACGATTAATGATAGCTGCATGCATGACTGCACACCATAAATCCATATTAGGTATGCTAGAATTAGGAATGCCGTTTGCTATCATGCGGGTGTCATCCATAGTTTGCATAAATGCAATTGCTGTGCCTAGCATTAATGATTCATTTTTTGCAGCTTTCTCCACGTCGTTTTTGGTGGTGCTGAGGGTGGCGGGATGAAAGCTTATGTTGGTTCCATTATATTGAGGAGTGATGGGCTTATCCGTGCCATACATAGTTTCAAAGCGTCTAATATGTTCGCTATGTGCTTGAAGATCTATATTAGTTACTTCGTTATTAGCAAACCGATTAATTTGATCAATTGTCATTTTGACGTCATTTCCAGCATCAATGTCGGTTAGCATATCCATCACACGATCAAATTGTTTGTTTGAAGATCTCATCATTTGCTCAAACAAAAAATGCCTTTCTTGGTTATGTTCGTTGCTCATGAAAGCAATGCAATGCTCGATAATTTGCCTGTTTTCAGTCATTGCTTCCTTGATATCACGGGAAACATAATCTAGGTATTGTTCCATATGAACAAAATACTCACGAATATGATCAAGCATGACTTTCATCATCTCCGCAGCGGGATCAACCGTTGCTTTTCTTTTCATGATGCCAACCATTTCTACAACCGCAGCTATTGTACCAACATAAGGAGAAACTTGTCCTAGGGTAGATGTTATTTGTGATAAAACACCATTTCTAGCTAGCATAGAGCCAATTTCTGTTCCCATTCTCGAAATATTTTCCATGAGCTTGATCTGGCACTGCCCAATTTCTGCCATTTTTAAAATTTTAGGGTTATTAGTGATGCTTGCAATGCTAGCAAGGTCAGAAAATACTTGCTTTGAATGCTGAAGGTTTTGCGCAAATCTTTCGTTGTTTCTCCGGTCTTCCATCTCTTGACGTATTGCTTTAAGTTCATATGCAGCAATTTCTAAAGACATTTTGATTTCATCGGACATGGCATCAATGTCATTTATCATGATCCCTTGTTGTTGCATAATAGCAATAAATTCTGCTTTTCTAGCTTGTTGAGATTGATCAAATAGCCTTCTAATTTCATCAGGTGTTTTACCTAGTTCTTGTGCTATTTCTGCAAGAATGGCATTCATTTTACCTTGAGAATTTTGCATGGAGGTGGATGCAGCATTGTCTGCAATATCTCTATGATGAATGTGACGAATGAGATAAGCAACCTGGCCGGAATAATCCATTTTAATGGATGAAGCATCTTCAGCATCTGATTCGGTAAAGAGGTCACGATGTAGCTGGTAAATATGTCTGCTTGTTAATTCTGGGACTTGGGTATTCAGCGAGTCCATGATGTCGCTGAGTATGGATCCACACTGTGGTATGCGGCCAAATAGCTTGGAGATGGTATCACCATGAGATCGTAATTGCTCATCTCTTATTTGTGATGATCGGAAAAAATTAAGCGCTATTTTTTGTTCGTCTCTATTCATGTTGCTAAAATCTGAATCTGTTTTGAGTGCTGATCGTACAATAGCCATTAATTGGATATGCTCATGATTTCTTAGGTCAAACTGGATGTTTTTTTGCTGAAATGATGTTCTGATAGCATCATATGCTTTGATTTCGTCAGAATATTTTCCAGTGAGTGTCCAGTAATGGTATGCAGTTCCTGGTGCGCCCAATACTGTATTTGGACCTACCATGTTCATTTCTTTAATAACTCTAGCAAATAGTTGTTTGTCCTTTTCGGAGATATACATTTTAATGCCCCTGTATATTTGTTAAATAATAAAAGGCCTAATGTAGGTGGATGCTTGCTAACTAGAAATATGTAAAATTACTTATAGACATCATGATGTGCCTGGTGACTATTTCAGTGTTTGGAAAAATAATTGTGCTGATGGTGTTTTCTGGATTAGTTCTATCAGGTTGCTATGTCCAGCTTTTTCCCGGATATGGTTAAGGTGAAGCTCAAATGTTCGGTTTGAAATGTCTAAGTTTTTGGCTGCTGCTTTCGCTGATAACCCTAAATAGTGGGAGAGTAAAGCCTGGGTTTCTTTGTGTGTTAAATAAGTATCATCGGGTAAAAAGTCAAAATAAAACCTCTTGATATCGGGTAATATAGCAGGCTTTTCTGGTAAAGATACGGGTTCTGTTTTCTGGTTAATTGCACGTACTATGGGTTGATTAAGTGAGATGCTTTGCAGTATCTCATGATGAAATTGTTCTTTGAACGTGTATATAAAATGCAAAATTATTTTTTTTCTATCGGGATTTTTTAAGAAGAGATGGTAATGTTCTGGGTCGTTGAAACAGAATTTGAAACTACTCATTTTTTCTCCGAAGCTAGAGAAAAATAGAATATACGGTTTTTCATAAAAAGTAGAGTTTACTAATTTAAAAATGTTATTTTTATCACTATGGTGTGGATAGGGAGGATGAGCAATATCGTAGTAGCTGAAACCTTGCTGCATATAGGGGAGGGAATTTTCAAAAAAGTCGCTATTTTTAAAAGAGTCCAGTTTGGTTAGGTATTCCTCTATATATTCAAAAAATGAAGATAGCTCAACGACTCTTACTCTGTGGTGAAATTCGCTATAGTCAAAACCAAGAACCCCAATTTTTGCTAGCTGGACTTTGAATGCCCATAGTTTTTTTGCCATTGGCAGGGTGAGCTGGTGGCAATTTCTAATAGCGTCTCGATGAGCATCTGTGATCACGTATTAAGTACCCCTACCAAGGTATGGGCTTGATTAATTACAGTACCAATGCTCTGTAAGTGCAATTTTCATGTCCGAATCAATGTAGTGCAGGAATTAACCCAATAGCACCACCAGCTAGCATCCCTACCGCAATAGACATGACTATCATACCCATGATTCGGGTAATCACTTTAATTACTGATTCGCCAACAAATCGAGCAATATAGGGGGCAAAATAAAGCATTAAGCACTCGCCAGCTGCCAGGAGTAGGCAGAGGGTGGAAAGTTCCAGTTTGTGCAAGACTTGAGGGTAATCATTGGATGCAATCACTAGGGTGCTAATGGCTCCTGGGCCAATAATAATTGGTAAAGCCAGTGGTACAACGGCAATGGAGTCGCGGTTCTCTACGGCGGCATCATCTTCCGGTGTATGGTTCACAGGGCTCTCCTGAGATTGCAGCATAGACAAGCCTACTAGTAGTAAAATAATGCCACCCGCAAAACGGAATGAATCAATGGTGATGCCTAATAAGCTTAAGGTTTCTTTGCCTACCCAAAGGCTGGCAACCATGATAGTTAGTATGGCTAATCCACATTGTAGCGCAATTCTTCGCTTGTTTTTTAAACTGCTGCCACCAGTTAATTGCAAGAAAATACCTAGAGAACCTAGGGGGTTCATCATGACAATCATGGAAACAACGAATTTGACAACTTCGGCGTAAGTCATAGGCTTCTGCTCTTTTTTTAAGAGTGGACATGATAACGAACCAGAGCGAGAATTACTACATTTGCAGGCAGATACCGGCTGACATGTTGAATATATGATTGTTTTTACTTGATAAGGATGAAAAGTGCGCAAATATAATTTTAGTGCTGGGCCTGCTATGTTGCCAGATGAGGTTTTACTACAGGCTCGAAATGAGTTATTGGATTGGCAGGGGACGGGTATGTCTATTATGGAGTTGGGGCATCGTGGCCCTGAATTTCAGCAGGTCGCCCTGCAGGCAGAGGCTGATTTACGTGAGCTAATGAATATCCCCAAGAATTACCATATTTTATTCTTACCAGGCGGTGCCAGCTCACAGTTTGCGATGGTACCCGTTAATTTGTTTGGTCAGAAAACAACCGCCGATTATGTGGATACTGGCGTATGGTCAAAAAAAGCAATTGCTGAGGCCCGTCGTTACGGCGAGGTGAATATAGCCGCTCATACTGAGCATCAAGATCATTTATTAATGATTCCAACGCAGGAGAAGTGGCAGCTCAATGATAATGCAGTATATGTGCATTATACGCCCAATGAAACAATAGATGGGCTGGAGTTCAATTGGGTTCCTGAAACGGGCGATGTGCCTTTGGTTGCTGATATGACTTCTATGATTTTGTCTCGTCCGGTGGATGTAACAAAGTACGGTATTATTTATGCGGGCGCACAAAAAAATATTGGCCAAGCAGGGCTAAATGTGGTTATTATACGCGACGATTTGATTAAAGAACCCCTTCCTCATATTCCATCGCTGTACTCCTATAAGCTGCATGCCGATCATCATTCCTTTTACAATACACCACCTACTTACAATTGGTATATTGCAGGATTAGTATTTGCTTGGATGAAAAAGCATGGCGGTATTGATGCATTTTATGAAATGAATAAACGGAAGGCTAATAAGTTGTATTCTTTAATTGATGAGTGCGATGGCTTTTATGAGAATCGTATTTTGCCTGAATGCAGGTCAATGATGAATGTAATGTTTTATTTGAAGGATGATAGTTTAACAAATGTATTCTTAGAGGCAGCAGCAGCTGAAGGTTTGATGAATTTGCGCGGTCATCGTGTAAGTGGTGGGATAAGGGCTAGCATCTATAATGCAATGCCTGAAGCGGGTGTCAATAGGTTGGCTGATTTTATGAAAGTTTTCGCAGAAAAGAATGGTTGAGCAAATTTTATTGTGCAGACAGGCTGAGATCATTTATCTTGGCCTGCTTATCTGAAGGGCGTTTTATGTGAGTCTTGTTGAGGTTATTGTTAGTTTAGTTATTCTCTCCCTTCTTCTTTTTAGCTTAAATGCTAGTCAACTGATTGTCTTAAAGAAAACGCAAGGTGTTTACTACTTTAATGTAGCCGCTTACCGCATTGAGCAATGGTTGGTTGGGGTGGATGAATGGACTGATTGGCAGGAAGAGAATAAGCGCTATTTGCCCCAAGCAGTTAGTCTGATAAAAGAAAATAGTATGGTGATTAGTTGGGGAGGAATGAAGGGGGAATGCGAGCACTCTGTCATGGAAAGAGTCGGTTGTATCAAGATGCCGGTATCACGCTGATTGAACTAATGCTAGCTCTATTTATTAGTAGTGTTGTCTTAATGGCAACAATTCATATCATATCAATTTACCAGAAAAGTACAAAAATTGAATCGGCAGCTATCTCAGAAATCAGTAAACTTAATCAAATAAAACATATTTTTCAAACGGAAGTAAATGCAGCGGGATATATCGGTTGTCATGCGCTAACGAACGATTTTTATATTCATCACTCATATTTTAATTTAACGCTAGATAATCGTTTAGCAGGTGATGATCATCAGTTGATGGTTAGATATGCTTCACCACAGGCAAATGATATTGCAGAAATAAGTGCAGATGGATGGAGTCTGACGGTAAATGAAAGTCCTAATATTGCTGCACTTTCATGGATGCTAATATCAGATTGCCGTCATGCTGAACTTGTTTTTGTCAAAAAAATACTTCGTTATAAAAATAGGCAAAAAATCACCTTATCTCAGCCACTTGCTTATCATTATCAATCCTATGCCGAGTTAAGCAAATTGCGATATCATCGATTTTTTCTTGATGAAAATAAGCAAGGCATAAAAGGATTGTATGTGGTTGATCAATCTGGGCAAAAAACAGAATTAATAGCAGGTCTGGACAGTCTGGCATTTAACTATTTAGAAAAAAATCATGGACTAGTTCAGCAAAAAGCAGCAGCTGATATCGAAGACTGGTCTTCTATTGTTGGCATATCTATGCGGATTACTTTGTCTGGTAAAGTGTTTGATATCGGTGTAACTCAATGAGGCAAATGCATGGTTATATTCTATTATGGGTATTGTGTTGCCTGCAGTTGCTAAGTGCAATTAGTCTATATGAGCTTGACCATTTATCTGTTTTTATCAGGGTGACTAAGCATCACCAATCTGCGCTATCAATGCATCGATCAGCGTTAATTATTCTTAAGCATTTAGAGGATGATTTTTTGGCACTTACTCCTACTTGTGTTATGGAAACTTCACCAGTAACATGGTCAGAGGGTGAATATAATGGTGATATATACCGTTACTCGGTAGAACTTCTGGATGCGAATCCCTGTGATTTTTTTGATATGAATCATACAGTAAGCGCAAAATACTACCGGATTACATTAAAATTGCCAGCAGCTAATAAAAGCTTACAAAGTGTGATTGCTTGTCCACAGGTTTCATCAGTTAACTGTCAAGAAGGCAAGTTGCACCAGGTGAAAATAGGGCGCCAGCAATGGCGAGAAGTATCATAAAAGGGATGAATAATGATTGCTAATCTAAAAGATAAAGTAATATTTATTACAGGCGCAAGCCGTGGTATCGGTCGTGAAATTGCATTAAGAGCAGCTCGCGATGGAGCTAAGATTGTTATTGCTTCAAAGACGGCGCAAGAAGGTGGAAAGTTAGCAGGTACTATTTATTCTGTTGCTGAAGAAATCGAAAAAGCAGGTGGGCAGGCGTTGCCGCTTGTTGTCGATGTGCGTGATGAAGCCATGGTCACTGAGGCCGTTAATAAAACGGTTGAGACCTTTGGCGGATTGGATATTTTAGTGAATAATGCTAGTGCTATTAATGTAGGATCTACTTTAGATATACCCATGAAGCGCTTTGACTTAATCTTCGATGTCAATGTTCGTGGAACGTTTATGTGTTCTAAAATTTGCATTCCACATCTTAAAAAAGCAGTGAATCCTCATATTTTAAATATGGCGCCACCATTAAATATGAATCCCAAATGGTTTAAAAAACACGTTGCTTACACTATGTCGAAATATGGCATGAGTATGTGTACCCTGGGTATGTCTCAAGAATTTAAAAAGTATGGTATTGCGGTTAATTCATTGTGGCCAAAAACATTAATTGCGACAGCTGCTATTTCTGTCAATTTCTCTAGACTCCTCTATCATGCCAGCCGTCAGCCTTTGATTGTAGCCGATGCTGCTTATGAAATCTTAACGAGTGATAGTCGCTCTGTAACAGGTAATTTCTTCATTGATGAGCAGGTGCTAAGAAATCGTGGTGTGACTGATTTTAAGCAATATGCAATGCACAGATTTATTCCTGTTGTTAATGATATTTTCTTAGATTAAGAAGGACGAAAATATGGCTGCCCCACGACATAGAAAAAGAAAAATAGAAGTATTAAAAGACGCACAAGCAATAGCCTCTGACGCGACGGTGGCTAAGAAGAAAAAGGTTTTAGTGGTGGGTGGTGGGACGGGTCTAACAACAGCATTTATGCTGGAGGGGATGCCTAATTTTGAAGTGACTTTATTAGAGGCTAGTAATCGACTGGGTGGTCATATTGATAGTATTGATTGTGGCGATCACGGTATGGCTGAGGGTGGCGCTGAATTTGTAGGCTCAGAAGCCAGTTATCCAAACTTTGATAAGTTATTAAAAATATTAAAGATATTGTTAGAGTCTTATCAATTAAATGTTAATTTTACCCAAAAAATTGCGCATAAACATGGATCTAGTTTTGTATTGCCACCCAGGTATCATACCACTAAGCAGCCTGGAGAGCCGTCTAGTTGTTGGCCAAAATTGTTTGGTTCGAGCAATAAAAACCAAACTGAAACGCGGTTCGATCTTCCTTCTGTTTTAGATAATTTCTCCAAATTGCTTGGACTGCAAGCCACTATTTTGAATGCTAAAGCAACACCAGCCCCTCAAAAGTTAGAAGAGGTAAAAACATTAGAGGAATTTTTAGAGCACTTTAAACGTTATGTGCCAGATGTGATTGATCGTGAAATTGATGCTTTTGCTCAAGACGTTTTATATCCGATGGTGGCTGCTGCTTGGGGTATTCCTATTTCTCAGGCAAAAAATATGTGCGCGCATTATGCCCTCAATTATATTGCATTGGGTAGTGAGGGTTGGCGTGATGTACCTGCTGGCTTGAGTAGTTATATCCATGAAATGGAAGCATTAAGTAAAAATTTGAATATAAAATTAGAGACAAAAGTAAATAAAGTCATACCATTGAGTCAGGGTGGATATCATGTTGAAGTTGAATCAGGTGGAGGTCAACCCGAATTATTCTTGGGAGCTGATGGAAAACCAGAAGTATTTGATGATGTCGTAATATCTACGCCTGCTTATGCAACTAAAGATATGTTGCCTGATCTCAATAAAGATATTAGTCGCTTAAAAGAAGCCCTGGAAAAGGTTAGCTATTATGATACAACCTTGGTTTTTCACCTAGACAAGAAATATGAAACACCTAAGCAAACAGTTATTCATACGATAGTAGAAGGTGATTTTGCAGCAAATACAGCACAAAAAGATTGGAAAGCAAAAAATGGTGCGACACCTGTCATGAAGACATGGGTATTAGAGGGACAAGAAAAGCCTAAAAGCAGTAAAATTTTACATGAGAGGAAGTATAGGCATCCCTATATGGATAAAGCTTATTTTGCCGCTCAGCTTGTTATGCGGGAGATGCAAAACAAATATGGATTGCATTTTGGTGGTATTTTAGGCGGGAATGGCGATTCACATGAAGATGGCATTACCGCAGCATTGCGTATCGCTAGGGCAATTTCTAAAAAATATAATTGCTTGGAGTTGAATGATAGGCTGAAGCCATTTTTGGATGCTGCTGGAAAAATACCTGAGAGGAATTCACAGTTGAGTTCACCGTCATCGGTAGAGCGTCATCAGCATGTTGCTATGCCTTAATCGAATATGGAAAACACGGTAAGTTAGTCACTGAAACTAGTTCATCAAGGAGTGCTCGCCGCCATGTAGACTGAAAAGATTGTTCATGTTAAAGATGGATGACTTTAATGGCAATGCGCCAATCTTATATTGTCACTGTCGCGAAACTGACGTTTATCCCTATTAAATGTCACTTTAAGCTGCCTCAGCAAAAAATGATGGATTGCTTCGCTACGCTCGCAATGACAGCGGGTTAAGGTAATTGCAAGTACCCAAACCACCAATGCGAGCACC
>CAYZRM010000002.1:32308-42326 GCA_964480845.1 uncultured Coxiellaceae bacterium
GTCATTGCGAGCGTAGCGAAGCAATCCATCTGTTTGTAAATAATTAAAAAGCCCCATCTTTAGCATGCGCAATCACAAGGCCATGAACGGTTACGCAGGATGAACAAGATAACGATTTATGCAATATATAAGCTCGGTTTAGCTGAACACAATATTACGTTTACATTTATTTGAGCTACACAATCTCATACCAAGCAGGCAAGGCTGGAAAATATAATCCAATTTTGACAGGCTGTTTGTGCAATAGCTGCATAGCCTCTTTATATTTCAGCATTTTTTCCTTGTATTTTTTTTCTTCTTTATCAAAAAAATAAGCTAAATCATTTTCTGAGAAAGCAGTTGTTTTGTAGTCAATAATCCATCTGATTTGATTCTCATCCACAAATGCTCTATCTATGATAAACTGTTCTATGCCATCTTTAGAGTGTGTCGTTATTCCAAATTCAGAAACGGCTTCAGTATGTGCATGCAAAATCCATAAGCCTTTTCTATCGGCTAGCGTATTTTCAATTGCTTGATGCGCAATACTTAGTGCTTTAGGTAAATCAGACATGCTGATGGTTTGCTTTAATAGCTGTATTCTCAAGTATTGATGTTGATTTTTAAGGGATTGCTTTCTCCACCAATCGCAGCCATGTATGCTGAGTAACTGCAAAATTCTGTGAATAACAATACCTATTATTTTGGGGGTATGGTTGGGTAGTATAAATCCTTCGCTACGCAAATGCGTTGCTACTTTGGTTTCTACTGTTTCAATAATCGGGTTTTCCCATAAAGTAGGTAGTCTTTTAATATGGCGTTCAGATTTAATTGCCTCAATTTTAGTTGAGTCAGATATTTTCAGATTAGCCAATATGGAATCATCATTTTTAATAAAAGGCCATAGTTTTTCTAAAAAACTGCCAGGACTTGCTTTCAGCTCTTCGGTATCTGTTTTAATATCAAAATATAAATGCAATCGCTGCTTGGCTCTAGTGGTTGCAACGTATAGTAGCCTATCTGATTCAAAATCGGATTTTATTTTTTGTTGTCTATGAATATATTCATAAATTGCGTCGGTTTCTTTGCCAGTAGCATGAATGGGTGCGAGTAATAACGCAGTTTTATTGATGGTAGAACGCTCCATCCAAGAGAGTAGTGCTTTATCATCATTCGGCATTTTTCGTTCTAGATGCGGTAATATGACAGTGTCAAATTCTAACCCTTTTGAAGAATGTATTGTCATAATTTGCACGTTAGCTTGTTCGTCTTGCGACGCAGAAAATAAACGTTCTGTGGCATTTTTTAGTGTATCTAAATCAATGCTAAGGTGCTGCTCGCTAAAGGATTGCAGTAAATCAAAAAATGTATCAGTATCTTGTAGTTCATGTCGGTTTTGTAGGCAAGCTGGTCCGCCTAATAATAGCCAGGTACTTTCTACCCACTCACGTAATGTGGCACGATCTCTATCAGCAATTTTGTTTGATAATATCGGTAACACTCTAGCAATGCGTTTCTGGCCGTCTATGCTCAATCTATGGATGATTTCTTTAGAATGTAACGATTCCCATAAGCTACGATAGCTATCTGAGCCAACTAATAATTGTAAATCAGCTAAGGTAAGCCCGCACCAAGGTGCTCTCAATATGGAAAGCCATGCTATTCTGTCAGCTGGGTGTAATAAGGCGCAGGTGAGTGATAAAAGATCTTGTATATGTTGCCTGGAGGCAAGTGGATCAATATCAACAGCGCGATAATTTATTTCTGCTTCTTTTAAAGCAGGGATAATGTCTGCTAAATGGCTTCGTGATCGTACTAAAATAGCAATGCTTTGCAAAGGATGGGAATCTAGTGCTTGCTTAATTGTCTTGATAATATGGTCTGTTTGTTCATGTTCATTCGCAGAAAATCCCTTTACTTCAATCAAGGATTCATCTGATTTGTTTGCGGTGCTGGCACTATAGTTAACAGCGCCTGTACTCATATCACTCTGAAGGGGGAATATTTTTTCAAAGTGTGTATTATTCCAGTTAACAATCCCTGGTGCTGATCTAAAGTTAACAGATAAGGTGAGTGGCCTTAGGCTAATATCACCAATGCCATGTTGCTGCATGCGTATGAATAATCCAACTTCTGCTTCGCGAAAACGGTAGATAGACTGCATAGGATCACCGACGACAAATAATGTGCGCCCATCATCATTCGTCCACCCAGCAGTTAAGCGCTTTAATAAATCGTATTGGGTAAGAGAAGTATCTTGAAACTCATCGATCAAAATATGGCAAATACGATAGTCTAGTGTTAATGCTAGATCGGTTGGGTTATCAGGCAATCCTAGAGTAGCTAACGCTGCTTGTGAGTTTTCAATAAAATCAATTTTCCCTTGTTGTTGAAACGTCATTCTTAATTGAGCAGCTACTACTTTCAAGACATGTAATAAAGCCTGTAGAGTTTTCCATTGATGGTCAGTGTATTGTGTGGATGGTAAGTAGGATAAGTCATTTAATGCTTGTTTGAGCTTTTGATTGTCAAGAAATCCTTTTGTTAATGTGATAGCACGTTGCTTATATTCACTGGCTATAGATTTTTCTTCAGAATTTTTAAAATTAGATGGTGCTGGAAATCCAACGCGTGCATCAAAAGAAGATCGCCATTCACCATCTGCTTTCAATAGTAATTTGGCAGCTCCTAGCCAGTGAGTATAATTAGCTTGGGATATGCTTTCCCAATACTCACAGGCATTAATGTCAGATTCTGTTTTATTAAGGATAAGATTGCTAGCAGCATATCTAGTTAAGCTAATCAATTCATTGCCTAATGAAGTGGAAAGTAGTTGAGGGATCGTAGATAAATGTTCATTGACCACTAATTCGAGGTAAGATTCTAGTTGATGTCGTATTTCAATGTCATCTTGATGAAATTGAATGTAGGGTAGCCATTGGTCGCGTTTAGCTAATAAGTTAACTAGTAAATCATGTAATTTATTTAAATCGTTATCTAAGTGTAGTAATAAGTGAGAAATAGCTTGAGACCAAGCGACGTCTTCTTCTACATGCATTAATACTTCAAATACAGCTTCTCGGTACAAATTGCTTGGATTCATTTCAATATCAGGCTGAGCCCCAAACTGTGAAAGCAGCGGCATTTGTTTGGTGAGATAGGTGCATAATGCATCAATCGTTTGAATACGTAGCTGGTTAGGGTTATGTATTAATTGCCAATTAAATTGGGCATCTCTTTCTAATACTGTTTTTGCCAGTCGCCATGTTTTTTTGGCATGAGGTGAAGAGGGTTCAGGTTCAAGTGCTTGTTTAAGTGCTTTAACAATTCTGGCTCTCATTTCACTAGCTGCTTTTTTGGTAAAAGTAATCGCTAGCACTTCTTCTGGTGCATTAACAATAGTGAGTAATGTTAATAATCGTTGTATTAGCAGCTCAGTTTTACCTGATCCAGCTGGGGCTTGTACAATAAATGATTGGCTGGCATCTAAAGCTAAATCACGTTGAGCTTGATCACTAGGAGTATTCATGGGTTTTGCTCTTCATTAATTCGACATAATGGTTTTAAGGCACACCATTGGCAGGTTTGAGGAGATTCTTTTGGATCAACGTTTGCTACACCGTGATAAAAGTCGTCACTTAAACGAGAGAGGGTTGCTTGCCATTGTTCAATTTGTTCTTGCCAGTTATAGGTTGGTTTGATTCCTTGAATATCAAGAGTGGATTGGCTAATTCCCTTAAAGCTACTATTGCCTGTTGCTACTTGTGCAAAAGCAATGCCCACTGTTTGCTTGGGATCCATCAGGGCGTATAAAGGTAATTGGGGTTCTTCTGGCCTGTCCCCAAACCACTTATTTGTATCACTATTACCTGTCTTGTAATCAATAATTAATTTTTTACCACTTTCTAAAGTGTCTATTCTGTCAATTCTAATAGAAAGGTCCAGTTTTCCTAGCGTAATGCTTTCACGCTTTTCTTGTGCTTGAATAGTAAATGAGGGGCGTTCTTTCTCTAGGCTTAACCATTCCTGAATTAAGTTGGTTAATCGAATTTTTTCCAATCCTAAATAGTTGGTATATTGACTACGTGAATCAGCATGAGCTGCTAGCGACTTTTCTATGGCTTCATTGATTAAGTGGTCTAGCGTGGCAGGATTGGTCGTTAATAATGTGGTTTGTGATTTTAATTCTACCCATATTATTTCTAAAGCATGATGAACAATATTGCCACGATCTTTTGCTCTTAAGCCAGGCAGGGGTGATTCTAATTCACGTGCATGTAAGCGCCATTCAGCAAAGGCTTTGAAGGGGCAAAGTGCTTGCTGCTTTATGACATTAATACCCCCTTTGATTCGTTCACCCAGGGTGATAGCAAGCCCAGTATTGTCAGCTAGGTATTCTAAGTCGGATTTTATTTGAATGCGTTCTGCTGCGGTTGGTTGAACATTTAACTCAAGATCAGAGAGCATTAAAACGGGTAAGTCACGAATCAGAGGGCTGGCTTGTAATTCTAAATTATCTTTTTGTTCTGAATAACTAAAAATACTATTATTGGCGCATTCTTTGAACTGCTGCGTCATGGTGAGACAGAAAAATAGTTCACGCTCTGCCGTTGCGTGCGGCATTTTCAGTTCGCGCTGCAATTTTTTAGGGATAAAAGGATGTGGTTTAGGTTGTGGGGGCCACGATAAATCATCTAAACCCATTACCCATGTATAGTCAAATGGTAATGAAGCAGCCTCTAATAAGCCAAGTACTTGTATGGGTGCTTCGGGTGTTTGTGGTTGAAATATTTTTTTGGCAATAATTTTTTGCAATGCGATCAATGCGTCATGAAAAGAAACAGGTTGATTGATATAGTCAAGTGAGGATATTTCATTTAAAGCATTTAGCCATGCTTCTATTGTTTGGTATTCAGGACTACTAAGACTGCGTTCACCCGGCCATCCTGCTGTTTTCAGCACTGAACTAATGGTGTTCATCCAATACGCATAAGGTTGTTTTGCATCAGTAACTAATAGCTGCCTAATATTTTGTATACGCTTAGCAATGGCTGGGCAGTATTCGCTAATAACCGCCGGTAATTGAGTTAAATCTAATTGATTAATATTGGTTAAGCGTAGCTGGTTTTCTAAAGCAGCCCGTTGAATACGTTCTGATTCTGCTTCACCTATAAATGGCGAACTTAATAAATTGGCAAATAATGAAGAAGATATTTTTTGTTTATGTAAATGTAGGAGCTGGATAGCAGCATGAATAACCGGGTATTCTATTAGACTTTTACCAGCAGAAATATTAAAAGGGCAGGTAAGTAAGTCAACAGTATAAGTATGCTTCTCGGCAAAGACATCAGCAAATAGTTGTTTTACTCGGTCTCGCATTTTGTCTAGTGTCGGAATAACACAGGCGATTTTAGCTTGAGGGTTATTTTCCCATTGTTTTTTAGCCCATAATGCCATGGTACTAATTTCATCTTCTATTCTTGGTAGGCCGATCTGCTGGGCTTGTTGTTTTTCTTTTGCTAATGATAGTGTTTGAATGTTTGTTCCATGATTGGTATAGGTTTTTAATAAGCTATCCATTGCAGGTGATATTTCAGTAAATCCAACTAATAAAATAGTATCTTCAGGGGTGATATGTTTTGCTGTAACCGCTTGTGCTAGATGTGATATTAAGTCAGAGGATGTTGTCCAATGATTTTTAGCAAGCATGTCATTAAAGTTCACTAGCCATTTTTTTAATGCTTGATAGTCGCTGGTGCTATTAAAAATAGGTTGATTAATATCAATTTGCCAGTTGATCAATAAGTCCCTTGCTGATTTTGCTAGATCAGCTGTTTCTGATAGCTTGAGTAGGATTTCGCTTTCTTTTGCATTAGCCAATACCTTTTCCCAAAGAAACTGCTCCTGAGATGCATTTAGTAGTAGCGGCAAATGACCAAAGTAAGCGCTAGAATAATCTAGCCAAGTTTGTTGTAGCCAGCTATTCACGGGTAAAATACGTGGGGTTTTCCATGCCGCATGTCCGCATTCCATTTGATATTGCTGATATAGTTTGTGTAGTGTTGCGGACAAACGGAAGTTGGGCGTGATAATGACAGATTGGTCATTGATATTTTCAAAGTAGGTAATTAATGTTTTATCTAGCATTGATTGGTGGCCGCCTATGTACTTTATGCACTGAGTTGATTTAATAGATCGTCGATTAATGCGACTCTGTCTGTTTTATCATGCTTATCCAAAACAAATCGCAAGCGAGTAGGTCCATCTAATTTGAAACGTTGTGATTTATCTTGTATTAATTTGATGATCGTTTCTGGCTTGATATTGGGGGTTTCATTAAATTCAATTTTTCCACCCGTATCATTAGCTTCTAATTTTATAATGCCCAGCGAAGATGCTTTTAATTTTAATTCAGAAATAGAGAATAAATTTTTAATTTGCTCTGTTAGTAGACCGAATCTATCTATCATCTCAACCTGGATGTCATCTAATTCTGAGATACTTTTAGCATTGGCAATGTGTTTATAGAACTGTAAGCGTAATTGTACATCTGCTAAATAGGTGTCTGGAATAAGAGCTGTTATTTTGATATCAACCTCTATGCTGCGTGTTTGCATGGCTGCATCTAAATCAGCTTCTTTCCCTGATTTTAGCGCTTCAACGGCTCTGGAGAGCAAGTCCATGTATAGGCTGAATCCAACCTCATGCATATCGCCACTTTGTTGATCGCCTAATAATTCACCCGCACCGCGAATCTCAAGATCATGTGTTGCTAGTGTAAATCCTATACCTAAATCATCGTAAGTGGATATTGCTTCTAAGCGTTTTTTGGCATCTGAGGTAATTTGCTGTTCTGTAGGTGTCAGTAGGTAAGCATATGCTTGGTGATGTGATCGGCCAACTCGTCCGCGTAATTGGTGTAATTGAGCTAAGCCAAACTTATCAGCTCGATTAATAATAATTGTATTAGCAGTTGGAATATCAATACCATTTTCAATAATAGTGGAGGCAACTAAGACATTGAAGCGCCTATGGTAGAAGTCTGACATTACTCGCTCTAAATCGCGTTCATGCATTTGGCCATGTGCGACAGCGGGCCGTGCCTCAGTAACCAGGGCAGCTATTTCTTCCGCTTTTTTATTGATGGTTGCTACATCATTGTGTAGAAAATACACCTGGCCACCACGCATGACTTCCCGTTGAATGGCTTCTTGAATAATAGAGTCTTTGTAATCATGCACAAATGTTTTGACCGATAAGCGCTTTGCTGGCGGTGTTGCGATGACAGATAAGTCACGCAAGCCTGAAAGAGCCATGTTTAATGTTCTTGGGATGGGTGTTGCAGTGAGGGTTAGCATGTCAACGCTGGCTCTTAGCGCTTTTAATTTCTCTTTTTGTTTAACACCAAAGCGGTGTTCTTCATCAATCATCACTAAGCCAAGCGATTTAAACTTAATGTCTTCTTGTAAAAGCTTGTGTGTGCCAACCACAATATCTACTTTGCCTTCTGCCAGTCGTTTCAGTACATTTTCAGTTTCTTTGCCTGTTCTAAAACGAGAAAGTACTTCTACTTGAATGGGCCAGTCAGCTAAACGATCTTGAAAATTTTGAAAATGCTGTTGCGCTAAAAGGGTGGTTGGTACTAGTAGCACAGCTTGTTTATTGTTTTGTACTGCTAAGAAAGCCGCTCTTAGTGCGACTTCTGTTTTGCCGAAGCCGACATCACCACAAATGACTCTGTCCATGGGTTTGTCTGATGTCATGTCTTTGAACACAGCATCAATGGCTTGCAATTGGTCAGGTGTTTCTTCAAAAGGGAAGGCTGCAGCAAAGCTTGCATATTGTTCTGCTGGGAATTCTAATGCTAATCCGGGTCTGGCCGCACGTTTTGCATATAAGTCTAATAGTTCGGCAGCAACGTCTTTTACTTTTTCTGCTGCTTTACGCTTAGCTCGCTGCCATTGCTCTGTGCCTAATTTATTGATAGGTGTGTGTTCAGGGTCAGCGCCTGAGTAGCGGCTAATTAAATGCAAAGAAGAAACTGGTACGTAAAGTTTAGCTTGGTCTTGATATTCGAGTGATAAAAATTCAGCAACTTGGTCGCCAATAGTAAGTGTTGTTAAGCCTCTATATCGACCGACGCCGTGATCGATATGTACAACAGGATCATCTAGGCGAAGTTCAGTTAAGTCTCGAATTAAGGCATCAGGATCTTGATTGGTTTTTTTGCGCAAACGCCTTTGCATAACGCGTTGACCGTATAATTCTGTTTCAGCCAAGACAGTTAATGCTGGATTTTTTAAACAAAAGCCTGTATCAATTGCCGCAACAACCATGCCGTATTGTTCGCCACTATCTAAAAAATCTGCCCAGCTAGCATAGATCGTCGGCGTTAAAGAGATGCTTCTAAAAAGCTGTAGTAATACTTCGCGCCGGCCAGTAGATTCTGCGCAAAATAATATGCGTCCTTCAGTATGTTGTAAGTAGTGCTGTAAGGCGGCAAGAGGCTGGGCAGCTTTATGGTTGATGTCTAAAGCAGGTGGCAGGGTGGTTTCAAATTCAATGTTTGCCGCACATGGTTGTCTATTTAATATTAAACGTGGATATTTTTTTACGAGCTCATTTATTTTTTCATCAGAAATGAATACTTGATCTGGTGTTAATAATGGTCTGGAAATATCGTAGCGATGCTGTTCATATCGGGTTTTTGCTTCCTGCCAAAATTCGGCTGCTTTAGTAGGTAGATGTCCGATAGTGATAATAATGGTATTGTTTGGTAGGTAGTCAAAAAGTGTTGCTGTTTCCTTAAAAAAGAAAGACAGATAATACTCCATGCCTGGGGTGCAAATACCTTCGGTGATATCTTGATAAATGGGTTGTTTGAGTGGATTTCCACTAAATTGTTCTCGCCAATTTTGTCTAAATAAATTGATTGCTTCTTCTGTTAATGGGAACTCTTTTGCTGGGAGTAAGCGAATCTCATCTACTTTATCGAGAGAACGTTGTGATTCTGGCGAAAATAGACGGATGCTGTCTATTTCATTATCAAATAGATCTAGGCGAAAAGGAGAAAGGCTGCCCATAGGGAATAAATCAATAATAGACCCACGAATAGCAAATTCACCATGTTCTCTGACTTGTGGCACCGCATGATAGCCTGCCCTTGTTAAATTGGTTCTCAGGATATCTAAATTTAAAGCATCTCCTGTTTTGAGTAAAAAGCTATGGCCATCCAAAAAATGGCGTGGCGGTAGTTGATGCATTAAGGTTGATGCGGTAGTGACTATGCCCCCTTTACTTAAATGAGGAATGCGATGTAAGGCAGTTAACCGCTCAGAGATAATATCCTGATGTGGTGAAAAATGATCATAAGGTAGTGTTTCCCAGTCGGGAAAATGTATGATTTGTTCTTTATCTGAGCTAAAAAAAGCCAGCTCTTCTAGTAAATGTGCGGCTGTCAAATTATCTGGTGCAATAATAAGCACTGGTTTGTTTGTATTAGCTAATGCATTGCTGATAACTAGGCTTAGGCTACTACCATGTAAGTTTGACCAGGTTTGTTTTTCGCCGGGATGAGACGGTAGTGTGGGGTGAAAAATAGCATTTTTAGACATAATAGTGCTTCTTTTGGGATCAGAGTAAAGAAAGCCTATTTTAACAGTTGATGTGAGAATGAAAAGCCTGTACTAATATTTTAATTGGTATGGCGAGGTGCCACATGCAAAGATCAGATTATCAGGTATATGATGAGCTTTTGGATGTTATTGTTACCGCTAAGCAAGAGGCCTATGTTGTCTTATTAAATGCCTTTCAGCAAGGTATTAAAGATGGGATAGATCGCTATCCCTATGAGCAAGAAAAAGGCCTTATTTTCAAAACCCTTTGGCAATATTTGGATTCTCTATCGCCAGATCATTATCAGTTACCTTATCCTGTATTCCAAGAGGCTATTCCGCTGGCATCTATCATTACTAAAACACTTACCCAGAGAAGTAATAAGCAAGATATTTCTAGCAATAAAAAAGACATGCTTTATCAG
>CAYZRM010000002.1:42426-65329 GCA_964480845.1 uncultured Coxiellaceae bacterium
CGTAATGAGCTGAGGGCTTTTGCTGATAGATTGGTGAGCGAGTTAAAAAAGCTCAAGCCCATTGTTTATCGTTTGATTCAGCGCTATGAGCAATTTAAATCTGGTTTAGTTCGTTGTGACAGTATTCAACAGCAACTAGATCGAAGAGCAGCCGTGTTACATGCTCATCTGGCATGGGTGGAGGCAATAAAAGCTTTGCAAATGTCTAGTGAGATTATTGCGGTCTGTCGTCAACAATCGTCTTGCCCAAAGATATTGAGCGATGGAATGGGGTTGTTGCTGCATGAAAATATTTGGCATGAAGCGGCGAGTAAGCTTGAGAGTTTGTTACAAACCAGTATGGGTAAGTTATCCGTTTATACGGATGCCTTTTCTGAGGATTATGTTTCTGCTGCTATGGATAGTATGGAGAAAGCAAAGCGTCATTTTCATAGTGAATATGGTAAATTAAACAACTTTGCACAGGCTATTACCATCTGGCAGCAAGTTGTTGCGGCAATTGAAGGGCAGGTTGGTGTTATTAGAAAGAAAACAAAAAGTAAACAATGCTGCTTATTTCCATTTTTTAATTCAGAACCAGCCTATGAGCCTTTATTAAAGCGTCATTATTTAGATCTTTGTATACCAGAAGATATCGCTAGAGAAGCAGCAGATATGGTGAATGAGATGGCAGCTTATGAGCAGGCCGATAGTGCTAGTTCTAGTAGGTTTATATAGCGCTCTTTGTCAATTTTCAATAAAATATATGAAATTTCTTATAAAGCAGGGATGGATATGAAAAGAGCATATATTTTGTTATTAGGGTTGATAGTGACTACTTCTGCTTGGGCTGATGTTTCTTTGGAGCCATTATTAAATAAAGTATCTTTGCAATTATCGGCTGAGCAGTGGGTGACAACTAAAACAGCATTGACTAATGTTGTTGTTAATGCCTCTGTTAGTGGGCAGGGCATAGAGCGTATCCAGAATGATGTTGTCCAAAAATTAAACCAAATTGCAAAGGCTGATTGGCATTTAGTTTCCTTTGATCGTCAACTGGATAGGTCAGGTTTAGAGAGTATTCAGATAACCGCTCAAGCCCGTTTGCCACAGAATGAGTTAGCTGGCCTGCGTGATAAAGCAAAAAGTATCAGTAAGCCTGGTGAAACGTTTACTTTAGATAGTGTTCAATTTACGCCTAGCGATGAAGAGTTTCGTGCGGCTAATACCAGCTTGCGCAATAACATTTATGCTCAGGCAAGAGCAGAAATTGACGCATTAAATAAAGCATATCCTGATCAAAAATATTATTTGCATCAAATTGATTTATTAGTACCACCACCCGTTATGCCAGTTGCAAGGAATATGATGGTTAAGTTTTCAGCGCAGAATATGCCTGCATCAGATTTAAGTATGAGTGCGCCTAGTCTATCGGTGGGCAATAAAGTTCAACTACAAGCAAATGTTGTATTGGCGGCAATGCCTGATGTGGTTAGCCAAGCATTGGCGCATCATTAATGACGCAATCGTTAGCTTGGTTTTATCTCATGCTCGCTATTTTTGCCGAAGTAGCGGGCACCACTTCCATGAAATTATCGCATGGGTTTGTTAACCTAAAGCCTTCCATCTTGATTTTTGTATTTTACTTATTGTCACTGATTTTCTTAAGCAAATCCTTGCGTCGTTTAGATATTGGATTTGCTTATGCTATTTGGTCTGGGCTTGGTACTTTGTTAATTTTCTTTATAGGCGTTTCTTGGTTTCAAGAACCTATTACGATGCTAAAAACATTTTCTGTATTCTGTATTATTGCAGGCGTGATGGGGTTAAAAACGACATGAAGTTATCTCTTATGGCTGATAGTTGGATTTGTTTAAGCGTGGCGATTATATTCGGCGTAATGGGGACTGTTTTTATGAAGCTCTCTCATGGGTTGCGACGGATAAAGCCTACTATCTTATTATCTATTTCTTATACTATTTGTTTTGTTGCACTGACTTTCGCGATGAAATATATAGAGTTGAGTGTGGTTTACGCTGTTTGGTCAGGCGCTGGTACTATTTTAGTAGCTGGTGTGGGTGTATTTTATTTTGGTGAATCATTGTCGCTGCGCAAGGTATTATTTTTAATGTTAATTGTGATTGGTGTAATAGGGATGCATATTAGCGATGGCCTTACTTAGTTTTGAGCAGCATGTGATTGCTCATCGTGGAGCAAGTGCTGTTTCACCAGAAAACACGATGGCAGCTTTTCAAAAGGCATGTGATCTGGGTATTTCTTGGATAGAGCTAGATGTTGCTTTAACAAAAGATAAGTGTGCCATTATTATTCACGATGATACTCTGGATCGCACAACTAATGGTCACGGTGAGGTGAGTGATTATACGCTGGCTGAACTCGAAAAATTAGATGCAGGCTCTTGGTTTTCGCCTATATTTCAGTATGAAAAGCTGCCTACCCTAAAGAAACTATTGCCGTTTTTAGTCGCAAATCAGTTAAAAGCAAATGTTGAGCTTAAATCATTGCCTGGGCGAGAAAAAGAATTAGTACTGGCTGTTTTGGAAGATATGTCAGAGCATTTAATGCAACATCATGACGATATTCTATTTTCTAGTTTCTCTGTTCCTACCTTAACGTGGTTGCGTCAGTATGCTCCAACCGTACAAATTGGCTTGCTGATGGAAGAGTGGCTGCCTGATTGGGAGGTTATTGCTTCCCAGTTGAATTGTAAGGCTATTCATGTAGACAAGACGATAGTGACAAAGGAGCGGGCGGCTGAGGTAAAGGCTCAAGGGTGGCAGTTTTTATGCTATACAGTTGATGATCCCATTGAGGCTAAGAGATTGTTAAATATGGGGATAGATGCTATTTTTACCAACGAACCTGATCAGGTGCTTAAATTATATTGGCAGAGGGATGAATGATGTCTAACTTAAACTGGGTAGATTATATATTTTTAGCGATTTTTCTTTTTTCTACATTAGCGGGCTTAACGCGTGGTTTTGTAAGGGAAATCGTTTCATTAATTACATTGATTGCGGCATTTGTCATTGCAATTTTATTTGCACATCCACTGGCAGCTATGTTTTCGCATTCATCTGCTGTACAGGGTGCGGTAGAGCAGGCTGTTAATGTGCAATCAGCTTCATATCTATCTGTCTCTATTGCATTTGCTTTGTTATTTATGGGTACCATTATTGTTGGGGCGATTATTAGTTCCATTTTAAATATGGCTTTTAAAGTAGGTATTTTAGGCTTTGGTAATCGGTTATTAGGTGGTGTGTTTGGTCTTATTCGAGCTTTTATTGTTAACTTAGTAATTATTTTTATTGTGCAATTATCACCTATAGCGGAAGAAGGTTGGTGGAAAGCATCGCAAGTTGTTACACAATATCAACCTGCTGTTCAATGGCTAGGTAACATGGTAGCGCCTGGGATAGAAATGCTCAAAGAGCAAGTTGGTAAGGTCGCTTAATGTATGATAGCCCATTGTAAAATGGGCTATAATGTACTTATAAGTGGCAAGAAAGGAGGAGTGAATAATGACTGATTACGATCGGGCAAAATTTAATCCGCAGAGTGTATTTGAATCGCCTTTAGCTGTGCTGAGGGATGCCAGCTTAAGTAATGTTGAGAAAATAGAAATTTTAAGGCAGTGGTCGTATGATGAAAGAGAAATGGCTGTTGCAGAAGAAGAAAATATGCCTGCTTTAGATAAGGAAAGAGTAAGTCGGTTAGCAGAAATTCAAAAAGCACTCATAGCGCTTGATCATTGCGATGATAGCTCACCAACCAAGCAAGGTGGTTAGAACGATTATCCTCGCTTTCGCGAGGATAACTATTAGCTGGCAGCTTACAGAGACCTAGGTGGAAAATTCATCCATGAATTCATTAACAGGCATGTTATCTAAAGCATTTCCTTGAGCAAATAAAGCGACTAGTCGCTCAACTTTATTGGTTGGATAATGGGTGGCTAAGTTGATGCCGTATTTTTTCACCATTTCTGGAATCCCTTCTTCACGGCGACGTCTATGGCCAATTGGATATTCTACAATAACTCTATCTGTGCTAGTGCCATCTTTAAAAAAGATTTGTATAGCATTTGCGATAGAGCGTTTATCTGGATCAAGGTAATCTTTAGAAAATTGTATCTCTTCTTCAACAATCATTTTATCTCGCAATTGATCAATGCGAGGATCTTCTGCGAACTCATTTTCATAGTAATCCGCTTTTAAATTCCCATGTAGAAGAGCAACTGCTACCATGTATTGTAAGCAATGATCTCTATCCGCAGGATTGTGTAGGGGACCTGATTTGCTGATAATTCTAACAGCAGATTCTTGGGTGGTTAATTTGATTTTTTCAATTTGATCAAATTTTCCTTTAAGCTGAGGATGTAAGGCAATTGCACATTCAACGGCTGTTTGGGCATGAAACTCTGCGGGGAAGGAAATTTTAAATAACACATTTTCCATGACGTAAGTGCCAAGCGGTCGGTTAATTTTTAACGATTGTCCCTGCATCATCGTGTCGTAAAAACCCCATTTTTTAGCAGTTAAGGCGCTTGGATAACCCATTTCACCTTGCATGGTTAGCCATGCTAATCTGACAGCTCTGCTGGTTGCATCACCTGCTGCCCAGGATTTGCGAGAGCCAGTATTTGGTGCATGACGATAAGTGCGTAGAGCAGCGCCATCTAGCCATGCTTGCGACAATGCATTCATTATTTGTTCATGTGAACCACCCAAAAGCTGTGCTGCAACGGCAGTAGAGGCAATTTTCACTAATAACACATGATCAAAACCCAAACGATTAAAGCTATTTTCCAGGGCAAGGACGCCTTGAATTTCATGTGCTTTGATCATCGCAGTTAATACATCTTTGATATAAAGCGGTGCTTTACCTTCAGATAAATTTTTACGGCTAATATAGTCAGTGAGTGCCAAAATGGCGCCGAGATTGTCAGATGGATGGCCCCATTCTGCAGCTAGCCAGGTATCATTAAAGTCTAGCCAGCGTACGATTGTTCCTATGTTAAATGCTGCTAAGATAGGATCTAATGTGAATGATGTGCCTGGTACTTTTGCACCAATAGGCACGGTGGTGCCTGGAATGATAGGGCCAAGCAATTTAGTGCAAGCAGGATATTGTAACGCTAGAATGCCACAGCCTAGGGCATCCATTAAACAATGGCGAGCGGTATCGTAAGCAAGCGTACTGTCAAAATGTTTGGATGTAACATACGCTGCAATGTTTGCAAATTCCTTATCGTGTGCTGGACGCGTGTTTTCATCAACCATGTGCACTGACATATTAACCTCGCTCTTTAATTGGTGTGAATGGTCTAGGAGCTGGACCGTCATAAGTAGCTTCTGGGCGAATTAAGCGATTATTAGCGCGTTGTTCTAGGATATGGGCGCTCCAGCCACTAATGCGAGACATCACAAAAATTGGCGTAAACAAGAAGGTTGGTATGCCACAGAAGTGATAAGCAGTTGCGCTATAAAAATCTAAGTTTGGAAATAATTTTTTTTCGTTCCACATCATGCTTTCTATGCGTTCAGAAACAGCATACAAATACCCATCACGAGCAGTCTCAGATAATTTTTTAGACCACGTTTTAATGATATCAGAGCGTGGGTCAGATATTTTGTAAACGCGGTGTCCAAACCCCATAATCTTTTCTTTATCAGCCAGCATTTTCTTAATGCCTTCTTCTGCTTGATCAGGTGTTTTAAACAGGCTAATTAATCGCATTGCTTCTTCATTTGCACCGCCATGTAATGCGCCACGTAACGTGCCAATTGCTGAAACAATGGCTGAATAAAAATCAGATTCTGTGGAGGTGGTAACGCGAGCTGCAAAGGTGGATGCATTAAATTCATGTTCTGCATAAAGAATTAAAGAAACATCCATGCAGCGCCTATCTTCATCACTCGGTTTCTTGCCATGTAATAATTGTAGGAAGTAGCCTGCAACTGATTGTTCTTCACTATTCCATGGTTCAATGCGAACGTTGTTGCGATGGAATTGATACCAATACATTAGCATAGCAGGTGTGCAGGCAATTAAGCGGTCCGCAATGTTTTGTGCTTCATGCTGGTTGGATTCGGATTCTAACGTGCCCAACATGGAAACGCCGGTGCGTAATACTTCCATAGGGTGCGCGGAACCGGGTATGGTTTCTAAGAGCATCTTCAGCTCATTAGGTAATCTGCGCATTTTTACTAATTTTTCACGATATTTTTGTAATTGTTGCAGATTGGGTAGTTCGCCATATATCAGTAGATAAGCAACTTCTTCAAATGTGGAGTGCGCAGCTAAGTCGTGGATATCATAGCCGCGATAGGTGAGGCCTACGCCTTCTTTGCCCACGGTTGAGATGGCAGTGCTGCCAACAATAATACCTTCAAGGCCACCAGTTTTTGGGGTTGCTGTCGTCATTTTGCTTTTCCTTTTGCAAACAATTCATCCAATTTTTCTTCGTACTCATGATAATGTAATACGCTATATAATTCTTCACGGGTTTGCATGTCGGGTACAACAAAGTTTTGCGACCCTTGTGTGCGAATAATGTCGTATGTTTTCTCTGCTGCTCGGCTCATTGCTCGGAATGCGCTGAGCGGATAAAGAATTAATTCAACCCCCGCTTCTTTTAGTTCATTTTTGTTAAATAAGGGTGTCATGCCAAATTCGGTGATATTAGCCAGTAGCGGAACATTAATGGTGGAGGTGATAGCGTGATATTGCTCAAGTTCAGTGACCCCTTCAAAGAAGATCATCTCAGCACCAGCTTCAATGTAAGCGTGAATGCGTTCAATAGTAGCATCTAATCCTTCAATCGCAAGCGCATCTGTGCGTGCCATTAAGGCAAAGTGAGGGTTGTATTTGGCATCCATGGCTGCTTTGATTCGGTCGCACATCTCTTCTGTGCTGACTATTTCTTTTTTGGGGCGGTGTCCACAGCGCTTAGCTTGGACTTGATCTTCCATGTGCACGCCCGCAGCGCCTGCTTTAATCATGGTTTTGATGGTGCGCTCAATATTAAATGCAGAGCCCCAGCCAGTATCAATGTCTACTAATAAGGGGAGGTCGCAGGCATCTGTGATGCGCCGCACATCTTCCGCCACATCTGCTAAGTTGGTAATCCCTAGATCAGGTAAGCCTAATGATGCATTGGCTACACCAGCTCCGGATAGGTAAATCGCTTTAAAGCCTGCTTTTTTTAGCAAGTAGGGCAGTGTAGGCGTTGATGGTGCCTGCAATTTGTAACGGGTTTTCTTCAGAAAGAGCTTGCCACAGTCCACGGTATTCCATATCCATTTGGGTTACCTTGAAATTTGATTATATTTTTTGATGAGATGCTTAAGAAATTTTACTCCCCGAGACGGACTCGAACCGCCGACCCAGTGATTAACAGTCACTTGCTCTACCGACTGAGCTATCGGGGAATAAACTTGCTAATGTTTACAAGTTGAGGCGATATTAATATTGGATTGAGTAATCGTCAATATAATTTTTTATTATTTTTCAGTTAGTCGGAAGATTTTTAGGTTTTTGTGGTACTCTGATTACATGATGAACAGGTATGTCTGGCTTTTGTCTTAAAAGTGGACATGTTGTTGAGTAATAGTCGGTATGGGGCCGGTTTATTTGAATTAATTGCTTGTCCTAAGCTTCCCTTAAGCTCTGGCTAATATTCCCTTAATTTATCTTTGTCATAATGCAACTGTTCCGATCGATGGTAGCGATCTAAACGAGTTAAATGATTATCCAGACCGGCTAAGATAAAAATAATATAAAAGCAATAATAATACAAAGATTAGGCGGGAATGGGCTAGAAGCGGCGAGAGAGGGGTCTCTAGCCGCTTTTTTTCTTTAAGCCTTTAATTTTGCAATGGCATTATTAATGCGTTTAACTGCTTCAATTAAATTATCCATGGAAGTGGTGTAGCATAGGCGGATGTGTCCAGGTGCGCCAAATGCTGATCCAGGTACAACCGCTAATTCTGCTTCATTTAATAAAAATTCAGCAAATTCTAAATCGTTGGTAATACCTTTGTCTTTGTTGAATAAACCTTCAACAGAAGGGAAGGTGTAGAAGGTGCCGTTAGAAGGGATGCATTTAATGCCTTCTATTTTTTGTAACTCACCCACTAAATAGTCATGACGTTCTTTGTAGGCTTTAGTCATAGTGGATGCACAGCTTTGATCACCGGCCAGTGCAGCGAGTGCAGCATACTGGGAAATACTGGTTGGGTTAGATGTGCTTTGAGATTGTGCTTTTTTCATGGCAGCAATGATTTTGGTAGGACCTGCTGCATAGCCAATTCGCCAGCCTGTCATTGCGTAAGTTTTAGACACGCCATTAATAACAATGGTGCGATCATAAAGCTCTGGGCAAGCATTAACAATATTGGCAAATGGTGTTTCACCCCAGATATTTCTTTCATAGATGTCGTCAGTGACAACAACTAGGCTAGGGTGGCGCATGATCACTTCACCTAGCGCTCTTAATTCGTCTTTATTATAAGCAACACCAGTTGGGTTAGATGGGCTATTTAGAATAACGATACGGGTTTTAGGGGTAATAGCTGCTTCTAATTGAGCTGCAGAAATTTTGAAATGCTGACTGAAGTCTGCCTTTACAATAACAGGCTCACCATCTGCTAACTTCACCATATCAGGGTAAGATACCCAGTAAGGTGCAGGAATGATCACTTCATCACCTGGATTTAAAATGGCAGAGAATAAATTAAACAGACTGTGTTTTGCACCGCAAGATACAAGTATCTGATTTAATTCATATTTTAAGTTATTTTCGTGTTGAAATTTATCAATCACCGCTTGCTTTAAAGGTTTAATGCCATCAACAGCTGTATAACGCGTGTGACCATCGGCAATTGCTTTTGCACCCGCTGCCTTAATATGTTCTGGGGTGTCAAAATCAGGTTCACCAACACTAAGATTAATAATGTTTTTCCCTGCAGCAAGGAGTTCATCTGCTCTAGCCGATACAGCTAAGGTTGGGGAGGGTTTGATCCGCTGGACGCGTTGTGCTAATTCTAGTGCTAAATCTTTATTCATTGCTGCCTCACTCGCAGTGGTGGATAATGTCATTGTTTTCGCCTTAAGCGTAGAAATTCAAAGTTGGCGATTATAATTAATTTAACTAACTACTTCTATAGAGTCTTATGAATCAATTTAATTTAAAATCAGCCTTCCAGCCTTCGGGTGATCAACCAACTGCTATTCAGATGTTGACTGAAGGTTTGCAGCATGGATTAGCTCATCAGGCCCTCTTGGGTGTGACAGGGTCTGGTAAAACATTTACGATGGCTAATGTTATTGCTAACGTTAATCGTCCTACCTTAATTTTAGCACCTAATAAGACATTGGCTGCGCAATTATATGGGGAAATGAAAGAGTTTTTCCCGAATAATGCGGTGGAATATTTTGTTTCTTACTATGATTATTATCAACCTGAGGCTTATGTGCCTTCTTCTGATACCTATATTGCAAAAGATGCTTCGATTAATGAACATATTGAACAGATGCGATTGTCTGCTACCAAGGCATTGTTAGAGCGTCGTGATGCAGTGATTGTTGCAACAGTCTCAGCAATTTATGGTCTGGGTGATCCTCGTATGTATCTTAGTATGGTGATGCACTTGGATAGAGGCGATAAAGTAGATCAACGTTATATTTTAAGACGCTTAGCCGAGTTGCAATATACACGTAATGATGTTGATTTGCATCGTGCTACTTATCGAGTGCGTGGTGATGTTATTGATATTTACCCTGCCGAGTCAGATAGTGAGGCTGTACGTATAGAGTTATTTGGTGATGAGATTGATGGTCTATCTTATTTTGATCCATTGACCGGTGAAGTACTACGCAAAGTACCACGTTTAACTATTTACCCTAAATCACATTATGTCACTCAGCGTGACACGGTTGTTAAGGCAATCGATTATATTAAAGCTGATTTGAGAATTCGTTTAGAGGAATTATATGCTGCTAATAAATTGGTAGAAGCTCAACGATTGGAGCAGCGTACCGTTTATGATTTAGAGCTGATGAAAGAGTTAGGCTACTGCCAAGGTATTGAGAATTATTCACGCTATTTGTCAGGTCGCGCAGCAGGTGAGGCGCCCCCCACTTTATTTGATTATCTTCCTTCAGATGGTTTGCTTATTATTGACGAATCTCACGTTACTATTCCGCAATTGCATGGTATGTATCGTGGTGACAGAGCACGTAAGGAAACCTTGGTTGAATATGGCTTTAGATTGCCATCTGCACTGGATAATCGACCTATGCGTTTCGATGAATTTAGCGCAAGAGCACCACAGACGGTTTATGTTTCTGCTACACCGGGTAAATATGAGTTAGAACAATCTGATGTGATAGCTGAACAAGTGGTTCGCCCAACAGGATTGTTAGATCCTGTGGTAGAGGTAAGGCCAGTTGCTTCTCAAGTAGATGATGTATTGTCTGAAATTAATAAGCGCACAGCAAATAATGAGCGCGTGTTAGTTACTACCTTAACAAAGCGTATGTCTGAAGATTTGACGGAGTATTTACAAGAGCATCATGTACGTGTTCGTTATTTGCATTCAGACATTGATACGGTAGAGCGTGTAGAGATTATTCGTGATCTACGCCTAGGAATTTTTGATGTGTTAGTCGGTATTAATTTGCTGAGAGAAGGTCTGGATATGCCAGAGGTGTCGTTAGTTGCGATACTGGATGCAGATAAGGAGGGGTTTTTACGTTCTGAAACATCATTAATACAGACCATCGGTCGTGTCGCACGTAATGTTGAGGGTAAGGCTATTCTTTATGCTGATCGTATTACTGGGTCCATGCAAAGAGCAATGGAAGAAACCGAACGTCGTCGTGCTAAACAGCAAGCGTATAATGATCAGCATGGCATTACACCGCGTACAATTAAGAAGGCTGTTCATGATGTGATGGAAGGCGCTTATAGTGAAAATACGCCGCGTGGACGTCTATTTCCTAAGGCGAAAAAATCCAAATCTAGCGAGGATATTAGTCATTTATCTGCGGAAGCTATTTCTTCTAAGGTTGCTAAATTAGAAGTGAAGATGTACGAGCATGCGCATAATCTAGAATTTGAAGAGGCTGGTTTGTTGCGGGATGAGATTCATCAATTGAAGCAGGCTTTGTTATTAAAATAAAGAAAGCTGGGCATGGCATTGGGCTTTTAAATTCATAGGGAGGTGGTATGAGTTCATCAAGGAGTGGCGCATGGGTTGATTGGAGAGAACCTATTGCTGTAGGTAGTACGTGTAAGGTTTTTAAAGGAATGTATGGTGGTCGTGATATTGCCATCAAAAGTATTGATTCTTTGCATGCCTATAATTTCCATGATGAAAAGGATATGTTATTAAAGCTAAATAGATTGAATGCACCAAATACAGTTAAATACCTAGATGATGTACCTACTATTTCCAGTATGAATCATATGCGTTGTTTGCCGCTAGAATGGATGCCGACCAATTTACATGCAGCTTTTTCTAAAGAAGAATTGGACTGGCGAGATCGTTATCAAATGATGGTGGAGCTAACAAAAGGGGTGGCTTTTTATCATGCTCACTCTATTTTGCATCGTGATATTAAAAGCCTGAATGTATTAACAGATGAGCAACACAATATTAAATTCTGTGATTTTGCTTTGGCTGTCCAGTTGGAGCTTGACGATTATTTTCGTGGATCTGGTTGTTCAATATCCTGGGCTCCGCCTGAATATTTAGAGAATAAGCCAGTGACCTATTCTGCTGATATCTATAGCCTTGCAACAACTTTTTGGGAGATAGCAGAATGGAGGGGTGAATTTCCATTTTTAGCTCAATATCCAAATTCAGCAGAGATTCATAAGGCTGTATTAGCAGGGAAGCGTAATGAGATTTCTAAATCCTGCCCAAATTCTATCGCGAAATTAATTACTTGGGGTTGGGCACAAGATCCTGAAGAGAGGCCGTCAGCTGAAGAGTTATTAAGTCGACTGGGTGAGTTGAAGTTAGAGTTGCTTTAGATTTTTTAAAAATAAAATCGCTGATCAAGGTGTCGTCTGCTTTGGTCGGTGTTATATCTGTTTTCCATCATGCAGTATTTCTTGTCTATTGCATGAAAATTAAATTGATTGTTGCATATTGTGTGTGGGTTTGATAGATTTCGATAGGAGTATCCTCCGCCTTTTATTTTTTCCTTTCTTTTGCCTCTTTTTTCTGCCTTGTATACCTAAAAATTTTCTGCTGGGATAGTATGTTCTATTGCTCAATTATTTTTTTATTTAGTATTTTAATTGTTTTAGCCTATTTTTTTAAAATATGGGTGTGGTTTATTGTTATAGGTTTTTTATTAGTATCTATTTGCTTGGTTCAATTTAAATATGTATTAGTTTTTGTATTGGGAATCCTTTTTTCTTTATACAATCTGATGAATATCCATCAAGTACAGAAAGTAAATAATCCATCACAAATAGTAGGGGTGATTGCCTCTATCCCAGTCAAAGAGAGTAATCAAATATATTTTTTATTTAAAACAGAAAAGCAATTGATTCGTTTGAGCTGGAGGAATGGTATTGATAATTTAAAAGTGGGTGATGAGTGGCAGTTTAAGGTCAAGATTAAAAAAATACATGGCCTCCAAAATCCTGGGTCATTTGATTTTGAAACGTGGAGTTTGCAAAAAGGATTGCAAGCAACGGGTAGTGTTATCAATGATCAATATAATCAGTATTTGACTCACTATTATTTACAATATCCATTATCACAATTGCGACAATTAATACTAAATAAGATAAAAAATGTGATGCCAGTCTCTGCAACATCTTCTTGGCTTTTAGCGCTTATTGTTGGCGAACGCCATGGTATGCAAAAAGCAGACTGGGAGGTATTGAAAAAAACGGGCACCAATCACTTAATGGCAATTGCTGGATTACACATAGGTATTGTTTCAGGATTGCTGGGCTACTTGGTTGGTTTTTTCTGGCGTCAATTTCCCAAATTAATAGTGTGGTTGCCTGCTCAGGAAGCATCAGCTTATGTTTGTTTGATATCAGCTTGGTTTTATAGCGCACTGGCAGGATTTTCTATTCCCACACAGCGTGCTTGTTTAATGCTAACCATTTTTATGGCGATGAAGTTAATTAGGCGTGAATCTTCTTCTTGGCATGTGTGGAGCCTATCTTTACTGATTGTCTTAATGATTAATCCGTTGTCGATATTAACAGAAAGCTTTTGGCTTTCTTTTGGTACATTGGCGTTAATCATTTATGGCATGAGTGCTCGTTTGAATGCTAAAGGGTGGTGGTGGCGTTGGGGGCGAGTGCAGTGGGTGATCGGTTTTGGGTTGCTTCCCTTGAGCTTGGTTTTATTTCAAGAATTTTCTCTGGTTTCTTTATTGGTAAATAGCATAGCGATTCCTTGGCTGGAATTTTTTATTTTACCCTTCTGCTTGTTGAGCATTTTTTTTGTGTTTTATTTGCCCGTTATTAGTCATTATTTGCTGTGCTTGGCTGATAAAAGTTTAGCTGTTTTATGGAAAATATTGACTTGGTTTGCTGATGCTCCTTTTTCAACTTGGTATGCAGCCATGCCTAATGCTTGGGTTTTGTGTTGTGTTATCACTGGCTGCATATTATTACTCATGCCCAGGGGAATGCCGGGTAGGTGGTTGAGTATTATTTGGTTGTTACCCTTGTTGTGTTTTCAGTATCCGCGACCTGATAAAAATGACCTATGGTTAACGGTATTAGATGTGGGGCAGGGCTTGTCAGTGGTAGTGCAAACACATCAGCACACATTGATTTATGATGCAGGTCCTAATATGGGTGGAAATGATGCGGGTGAGCGTATTGTATTGCCTTATTTGCGCACCCAAGGCATCAAGCATGTTGATGCAATGGTGATTAGTCACGGGGATAATGATCATATAGGTGGGGCAAAAGCGATTATTAATGCTTTGCCTGTGCTTGAAATTAAAACCAGCGTACCTGAGAAATTTCCAGAAACATTGGTGACGACTTGTCTTGCTGGTCAGCATTGGGAGTGGGATGGCGTCAATTTTACTTTTCTATATCCATCAGGGCGAGATTTGGGTTTAAATAACGACAGTTCTTGTGTACTAAAAATAGAGAATAGTAAGCATAAGGTATTGTTAACTGGCGATATTGAGCGATATGCCGAGGAGCGTCTATTGGCAGAGTCGGCTGATTTATCTGCCGACATTTTGATTGCCCCGCATCATGGCAGTAAAACATCTGCCATCCCAGCCTTTTTGGAGGCTGTGCATCCTACTGTCGTGCTTTATGCAACGGGTTATCTGAATCGCTACCATTTCCCGCATGCAGAGGTGGTTAAGCGTTATAGTGAGCTGGGTGTTATGCAGTGGAATACGGTGGATACGGGGGCGGTATTTTTCAAGCTTTCTGCCCATGATGGCGCAGAAAAGCCCATTTTTTACCGAAGAAAATCTAACGGCATGCTATAAAAATGGGCAATTTATACGCTGCGTTGGATTTTTACTTTATTAAAGGGATGGTTAGTCTAGATTACCTCTTGATTTTACGTTATAAAAAGGAAACCCCATATTTGCGAAGTAATGGCATTTTATACCATGAAACTGGCATAATAGCTGCCATTGAATAGGACCCCAATTATGCAACTTTTGAAGATTAAAATCGCAGGCTTTAAATCCTTTGTGGACCCCACAACCATTGCCCTGCCCAGCAAATTAATTGCTATTGTTGGCCCTAATGGGTGCGGTAAATCAAATATTATTGATGCGGTTACTTGGGTAATGGGTGAGAGTTCACCTAAATATCTGCGTGGAGAATCGCTCACTGACGTCATTTTCAATGGTTCTAATGGTCGTAAACCCGTTGGCCAGGCTTCTGTTGAGCTAGTTTTTGACAATACTGATGGTACCATAGGCGGCGAATATGCAAGTTATGCTGAAATTTCAGTCAAACGCCAAATTAATCGTGAATCTGATTCCACCTATTTTTTGAACGGTGCCAAATGCCGTAAGCGTGATGTGGTTGATTTGTTTTTAGGAACAGGGCTAGGACCGCGTAGCTACTCCATAATCGGGCAAAATATGATCAGCCGCATCATTGAAGCTAAGCCTGATGATCTACGTAGTTACTTAGAAGAGGCGGCTGGTATTTCTAAATACAAAGAACGTCGCCATGAAACTGAGCTTAGAATTGGCCATACTAAAGAGAATCTGGCACGCGTCAATGATTTATGTGGTGAATTAGATAAGCAATTAAATCACCTTAAGCATCAGGCAAATGTAGCTGAAAAATTTAAAGTATTAAAGCAGCAAGAGCGGGTACTGCGAGCAGAGTTATTAGCTATTCAATGGAGGCAGTTAGATACTCGCATGGTGGATTACACCTTGCAAATTCAGCGAGAAGAAACAGCCTTAGAAGCTCGCAATAGCGAAATGATCGAAATTGAAAATGATATTGAACAAATGCGTCATGACCACCGCTCAACAAATGAGGCATTTCAGGAAGTCCAGCGTCGTTATTATGCGACAGGTAATGAAATTACACGAACTGAGCAAGAAGTGCTGCATCATGAAGAGAAGCAGGCTCAGTGGGAAACGGACTTAAAGCAGGCAGGTAGTGATTGGCAATTAGTAAGCGATCAAGTTGCTGAAGCACAAGATCAGTTGCAAGAATTAGAATACGAAGTCCAGTCTAACGAACCCAAGTTATTATTAGCGACCGAAGAAGCTGATTTGATGGATGATGCTTTAATGGAGGCTGAAGAAGCTGTCCAGGCTTGGCAGATGCGCTGGGATGAGTTTAATGCAAATGCTGCTAAGACCACACAAACAGCGCAGGTTGAACAAACTCAGATTCGCCATCTAGAGCAACGTATTGCATCAATAGAGCAACGTCAATCTCAGTTACTGAATAATCAAGCAAGCATTAATATGTCTGATTTAAATGATGAGCTAAATGGCTTAATCGAGCAATCAGAAGAAATGTCTGCTGCACTTGAGATGCAAAATGAGCAATTAGCTGAAACACGTGAAGAGGTTGGTGCTTTGCAGTTAGCTGAAAAATCAGCGCAAGCCAAGCTCGATAGTGTGCGCAGTGAATTACAGCGTTTACGTGGCCAACAGGCTTCTTTAGAGGCATTGCAGCAGACAGCATTAGGTCAGCGTAATAATCCAACAGCTTCTTGGGTTGGTGAGCAACAATTAAATGACCATCCTCGTTTGGCTCAACACATTGATGTTGAAAAAGGTTGGGAATTAGCAGTTGAAAAAGTCTTAGGTTTTTGTTTGCAGGCAATTTGTGTTGATCAGGTCAATGATTTAATTCCGCATTTAGATAAATTTACTTCAGGCAATCTTTGCTTGTTCACACCAGCAGAAGCCGGTGCTGGTCATGCTAGTGGGCAGAAGGGTACTTTATTATCACAGAAAGTAAGGTCAAAGTGGGCTTTAGATTCATTAGTGGCAGGTATCTATGTTGCAGACTCTATAGAGGAAGCATTAACCTTATGTGAATCGCTGTCTGCAAATGAATCTGTCGTAACACGAGATGGTTTGTGGTTGAATCGTGGTTGGCTAAAAATTCTTCGTCAAGACGATCCTGCTGCCGGTGTATTCCAGCGTGAGCAAGAGCTAAAAGAATTAGCAAGCCGTATTGATGAATTAATTGCAACGCAAGAAGCATTAGAAGAAGAGATTGAGCAGCAAAGGCAAGAGTTAGAAGAATTAGCACAGCGCCGTGATCATTTACAGCAATCTTACAATCAACAGCAATCTAAATATGCAGAAGTTGCTGCTACACGTAAGATGAAGCAAGAGCGTTTGCTGGAGCTGGAAAAGCAAGCGGAGCGTTTGCGAGCAGAAATCGAAGAGGGCTCCACTAATTTAGCGAATGCTCAAGCCGAATTAATGCAAGCTCGATCTGTATGGGATGAGGCGATGACATCGCTTGAATCTCAAACGCGTGGTCGTGAAGAGTTGGTGTTGGAGCGTGATAAAGCTAGACAGCAATTGCAATCCTTAAAAGAGACGGCAAATCAGAAAAAATCTTTAATGCATGAATTAGAAATTCGTGTGCAAACAGCTAAATCGCAAAAAGCATCCTTAGCTCAAAATATTGGACGTTTGCAAAGCCATCTTGCTTCTTTGGGTGATCGTAAAACGACATTGCAGCGTGAATTGTCAGGCATGCCAGCGATTGATGCATTGAAAGAAAGATTAAATCTTGTGTTAGACCAACATGTGGTGGTTCAGAATGAGTTGAATGCGGCCCGTGATGCGGTAGAAGCGGGTGAGCAGGCTGTTCGTCAAATTGAAGACAAGCGTCAATTGATTGATAAAGATGCTGGGAAAATTCGCACTCGTTTAGAGAGTTTACGTGTTGAGTGGCAAGGTTGGAAGGTTAAAACAGAAACAATCTTAGAGCAATTCAAAGAAACAGAATTCCAATTGGAAGAAGTCTTGAAAGAATTAGCTGCTGATCTTTCTGCCGATGAGTGGCAGGCAAAATTAGATCAAACAACGCAGCGTATTACGCGATTGGGACCTATTAATTTAGTAGCAATTGATGAGTATGCTACTTGTTTAGAAAGAAAAGACTATTTAGATAAACAAGTATCTGATTTGCAAGATGGCTTGACTACCTTAGAAGATGCTATTGCCAAAATTGATAAAGAAACCAAGCAGCGCTTTAAAGAAACCTTCGATAAAGTTAACGATAGATTCCAAGAATTATTCCCAACGATATTTGGTGGTGGTAAGGCCTATCTGGAATTGACAGGTGAGGATTTATTGGAAGCGGGGGTTACCATGATGGCCTGCCCTCCAGGTAAGCGTAATAGCTCTATCTACTTACTATCCGGTGGTGAAAAATCCTTAACAGCGATTGCGTTGATTTTCTCTATTTTCCATTTAAATCCTGCACCTTTCTGTTTACTGGATGAGGTAGATGCAGCATTGGATGATGCCAATGTGTTACGTTTTACTCGCCTAGTGAAGGTAATGGCTGAGAAAACCCAGTTCTTGTTTATTAGCCATAATAATTTGACGATTGAAATCGGCGAACATTTGGTTGGTGTGACAATGAATGAGCCTGGTGTGTCTCGTTTGGTGAGTGTGGATTTAGAGAAAGCGATTTCCTTGGCGGCTTCTTGATGTATATAGCCCGCTAGCTATTCCATTTGGGTTGTGCAAAGCTTAATTATCCCGCGGTTTAAACGCGGGATAGAAGGAAAGCATAAGCTATACTTTATTGTATGAATATAATATGTCACCTGCATTTATGCTGAGAAAAAATGATAATGATGCTTAAACAGACAGATACGTCGGTGCATGGCCAATATCTTGATTTAATTAAACAATTAAACCAGTACTGCTATGAGTATTATGTATTAGACGATCCTACAATCTCGGATAAAGAATACGACCAGTTATTTAAGCAATTACAGCAAATAGAGCAGGTTCATCCTGATTGGCTTTTGCCAGATTCACCCACTCAACGCGTAGGCGGTAAGCCACTTAAAGAGTTTAATCAAGTTCAACATCAAGTGCCTATGCTTTCTTTAGATAATGGGTTTGAAGAGGCTGAATTGCGTGCGTTTGATCAGCGTGTACATGATCGCCTACATATTTCTACACCTATTGAATATTGTTGCGAACCTAAGCTGGATGGTTTGGCAATGAGCATCCGCTATGAGTCTGGAAAATTAGTGCAAGCTGCTACGCGTGGTGATGGCTCAACAGGTGAGGATGTAACGGAAAACATTAAAACAATAAATACAGTTCCCTTGGTGCTACAAGGTAGTGACTACCCTCGTGTTTTAGAGGTGCGTGGTGAAGTATTTATGTCTAAGAAAAATTTTGTGCGTTTAAATGAAAAGGCAGAAAAAAAAGGCGAAAAGCTATTTGCAAATCCACGTAATGCAGCGGCGGGTAGTATAAGGCAATTAGATTCTCGTATTACAGCAGCAAGACCATTGGTTTTTTTAGCGTATAGTGTGGGTGCGATTGAAGGCGGTGATATGCCGGCTACTCACTTTGAAATGCTGCAAAAATTAAGCGGATGGGGCTTTAGAGTTAATGAGTTTATAAATGTAGTTTCAGGGATAGATGATTGCTTGGCATATTATCATCAAATGAGCGATATTCGATTAAATCTTCCTTATGAAATAGACGGTATCGTCTTTAAAGTAAATAGCTATGCCGATCAAGAGAAATTAGGTTTTGTGACGCGTGCCCCCCGTTTTGCTATTGCTCAAAAATTCCGATCAGAAGAAGTACCAACTATTTTAGAAGATGTGGAATTCCAAGTTGGTCGTACGGGTGCAATTACACCTGTTGCTCGCTTAAAACCAGTGAATGTGCATGGTGTGACGGTTAGTAATGCTACGCTGCATAATATGGATGAAATAAATCGTAAGGATGTGTGGATAGGTGATACGGTGATGGTGCGTCGTGCGGGTGATGTCATTCCTGAGGTGGTGGCTGTTGTAAAAGACGCGCGTCCTGAAAATGCAAAAAAAATTAAACTACCTGAAGGTTGTCCTGTTTGTCATTCTGCAATAGAGCAGGTAGAGGGTGAGGCTGTTGCTCGTTGTACAGCTGGCCTATTTTGTATTGCACAGCGCAAGGAAATGATTAAGCATTTTGCTGCACGTCGCGCAATGGATATAGAAGGTTTAGGTGATAAATTAGTTGAGCAATTGGTTGATGTTGGTTTGGTGAAGTCAGTTGCAGATATCTATACATTAACCTTAAATCAGCTAGAAAACTTAGAGCGTATGGGTACCAAGTCTGCTCAAAATTTATTAGAACAAATAGAAAAAAGTAAGTATACAACCCTGGCCAGATTTTTATATGCGTTGGGCATACGTGAAGTAGGTGAGGCTACTGCTAAGCAACTGGCGCAATATGGTAAAACACTAGCAAAACTGCAAGCAGCAACAGAGGAGATGTTGCAGCAAGTGCCTGATGTTGGACCTATAGTTGCATCTCATATTGTTCATTTTTTTAGTGAGCCACACAATCAAGATGTCATTAATAAATTATTGGCAGTTGGCATTCATTGGCCAGCAATAGCTGATAATAAAAATTTGCCTTTAGCTGGTAAGACATTTGTAATTACGGGCACCTTAAGCCAGTTATCTAGGGATGAAGCTAAGGATATATTAGAAAAATTAGGGGCAAAAGTAGCTAGTAGTGTATCGACCAAAACATCTTACGTGGTGGTTGGTGCTGATGCGGGCTCAAAATTAGAAAAAGCAACATTATTAAATATTCCTATTTTAGAAGATAGGGTATTTGCTGAATTTTTAGAAAATTTAAAATAAATAATTACATTAAATGTTTATGAGGAGGCATTGATGGGTTTTTTTCATGATCGTAATGAAAAGTTTATCGAATTCAAAAATAAAGCTTGCCAGCTAGGAGGGGTAGCAATGACTGCCTGTAATCAGGCGTTGCCTCCAGTGAGTGATGATGAGTCTTTCTCTATAGCTAACATTAATAGTGCTATTGATAAATTGAAGAGTGCGATTGAAGCGTTTTCAGAGGCATCGTCCTATTTTAATAAATGTATGTGGAGCAGAGCTGAGGATGAGGTAGAGGGCGCATTATTAGTAAGTATGGAATCACCTCATTTCACTGTTGCAGCTAAAGCCGAGCGTGAATTGGATGAGTTATATTCCAAGACTGATAAGAAAGAGCTCTATAAGCTTGGTATTCGCCTATATAATCAGTTAGGCATTATGTCACTCTATCTGAGGGATATGAAATCTATTTCCCAGCAAGGCGCATTTTCAAATATAACTCAGGAGAGTTTTATTATTGAATTAATACAGGCTGATATGGCTTTCACCAGAGCAATTAAACTCCTAGATGATTTGCATATGCCACGCTTAGGGCGTTTTAGAGAGAGAGAATGGATTGAAGAACCTATACAGCATATTGCAAAGCAAGACCTTCTCCATATAATTAATCAGCTTAATTCTGAAGATAAAATGATTGCTTTTGATCTTATTTTAAATCAGCCTGATTCAATTATTGGCCAACGATTCTGGAAGCAAGAAGGTGCCTTTCCTTGCAAAAGAAATGCAGGAACCTTGGCTATTGTCGATGCAGCTTATGAAGCTTTAATTCAAGAGACAGAAGCAGAACAAAAAGCCAATCGGTTTGGTATGAATATGTAATTTGCAATAACGCCTATCCAATACTGGGTGACGGCTCATTAGTTCCACGCTACAATAATTGGACTGACAATGTATAAGGATATACAAATGAGTAAATGCCCTTTCATGACAACAGATGCTGGTATTCCTGTTGCGGATAACCAAAATAGTTTAACAGCGGGTCCTCGTGGCCCCGTTTTAATGTCTGATTTCCAATTGATTGAGAAAATGGCTCACTTTAATCGCGAGCGTGTGCCTGAAAGAGTCGTGCATGCAAAAGGCGCTGGTGCTTATGGTACCTTGAAAATTACAGGCGATATTTCCGCTTATACTCGCGCTAAATTGTTTTCAAAAGTGGGTAATCAGTGTGAGATGGTTATTCGTTTTTCAACCGTTGCTGGTGAGCAAGGTTCTGCTGATACAGCAAGGGATCCACGTGGTTTTGCTTGCAAGTTTTATACGGAAGAAGGTAACTGGGATATGGTGGGTAATAATACCCCTGTCTTCTTTGTGCGTGATCCATTGAAATTTTCTGACTTTATCCACTCTCAAAAACGTCATCCAGCAACAGGATTGCGTGATAATACGATGCAATGGGATTTTTGGAGCCTATCGCCAGAGTCTTTGCATCAAGTCACTATTCTGTTCTCTGATCGTGGTATTCCTGCTACTTATAGGCATATGGATGGTTTTTCCTCACATACCTATAGTTTATGGAATGAAAAAGGCGAACGCTTCTGGGTGAAATGGCATTTTAAAACAGAGCAGGGTATTAAATGCTTAACAAACGAAGAGGCAGCTAGTATCGCGGGTAATGATTTAGATTATCATCGCCGTGATTTGCATGCAGCGATTGAAAAAGGTGATTTTCCTAAATGGAAGGTTTACGTGCAGATTATGCCTGAACAGGAAGCAGAAACTTATCATCTTAATCCATTTGATCTCACTAAAGTATGGCCACATGGCGATTACCCGCTCATTGAAGTTGGTATGTTGGAGCTAAATCGCAATCCTGAGAATTTTTTTGCAGAAATAGAGCAGGCAGCATTTGAGCCTGGTAATGCGCCTATTGGTATGGGTGTGTCACCTGATAAAATGTTACAGGCTAGAGTGCTTTCTTATCCTGATGCTCACCGTTATAGAGTCGGTGTTAACTATCCACAATTACCCGTGAACAAACCTAAATGTCCTATGCATACGTATCATCGTGATGGTCAAATGCGCTTTGATGGTAATCACGGTGGTGAGGTGAATTATCAACCTAATAGCATGAATGGACCAATTGACCAGCCAGCATTAAAAGAGCCTCCATTGAAAATTTCAGGTGATGCGGATCGTTATGATCATCGAATTGGTAACGATGACTATCAGCAAGCAGGAGATTTATTCCGTTTAATGACTGAAGATAAGAAAGCGCTGCTAGTTGCTAATATTGTTGCAGCTATGCAGCCTATTCCTGAAGAGATTAAGCGCCGTCAGCTTGAGCATTTCTGTAAAGCAGATTCTGAGTATGGAAAGCGTATTGCAGATGGGTTGAATATTAAGCTCTAGCTCATATGAGCTGTGATATATAGATACGATCTTAAAAAGCAAGACCATTTGGGTGAAATAATACCAAATGGTCTTTTGTTTTTAAGGTATGGATGGCCAATTTTTCTGCAAAACCCCTTGACACCTTAAGATAATATTAAGTACACTACCGCCCATAATGTTTC
>CAYZRM010000003.1:0-8978 GCA_964480845.1 uncultured Coxiellaceae bacterium
CAGAAATTATTCAGTTTATTGAATCTGGTGTTAGAACAACCAATGGAAAAGAAGATCTAGGACACGACTAAATACGACCCGTATGCTTAAGATTGCATGCGGGTATCACTCACCCCGTAAAAAGCCTTGCAAAAATACCTCTCTCACACATAACATGCTTCACATTGCAATCACATGAATAAAGGATATGACATGTTGATTATTCTTGGAAAAGAAAAAGAGGAACTATTATCTATCTTTAATTCTTTGAAAAATAAAGAATTAACCGAAGACAACATAAGCGCCGCCCTTACCATTCTTGGTAATTACTCAGAACTACTACTGATTGCTGCAGCAAGCCATTATCGCCTTACTACGCTTAACGCACTAAAAGGCAGAATAAATCTATCAAATAACTTAACAATCGCGTGGATTAATCATCAACTAGATACCCCCATTCACGACCAACTCGCCTTACCCTATTTCAATTTTCCTACTTTTTCAAAACCAAGCGATGAAAAACTTTGCAGCCTTTCTGTGCTAGCCTCCTACTCTTCCAGCATTCAACAAACGCTCGCTAATAAAATAACATTGGCTATTCAACACCAAACTTTTGACCCTTCCAAAATCTTCGTATATTTCCCTCAAATTGAAAAAGACCAAGCATCGCTATTTGAGAAGAAACATGGCGCTCGTACACTTAAATTTATACAAGCCATCATAGATAATGACACATATGCCCTTAGCCAACACTACACTCTTTTATGGGGATTCAAACTGAAATCTTATTGCGTTGCTTTAGCTGCTGATTTGCAACGCTTAGATATTTTGAAAAAATTAATACTAAATAAAAAATTCCCTATAGAAGGATTATTTCTATGGATGGAACGCCCACGAAATAATGGTTATGAAAAACACCTAACCTCACCTTGCATACCAGCCATTAATGGCATGGTAAAAACATTTAGTAACCCAGAAGGACCAAATGAACCCTTCCTATCATTCCTATCTCTGATCATGGCTAATACAAAAGACTTTAATATATCTGAACTAGCCATCAGAGACATGACGTCAGATATTGTCAAATATAGCGGAGTCAATCTATTAAAATTAGTGATAGAGAAATTCAATATCACACCAGCTATTGAAGACACTATCAACGATCAGTCTTTTGAAATGTTCTGGTGGATATTAAATTATTATCCGCCAATCAATGAAAGTGATTATGCAGCCATAAAAAGAAAAATATCTTATTACCCCAAATTCAGCAAACAATTATGTGACAAACTAACAACGATAAAATCACCGTCGTTACCAGAACTAACCTTCTATATTTATCATTTAAAATGCACTACATCTATCAATCAGTTAATAAAAATTTTATCTATATGCGATACACAAGAACAGCTAGAAACGCTCTATAGCATATTTAAATTCAACCCTGATATACAATTTGAAGTAAGTTATCATCTCTATTATGGGCTGGAAATCCTGAAACAACTTGTTTATTTATATCAAGAAAAACAGCATTTATTAATGCCGTACAGAAATCATTCTTTGTCAATGATGTTTGAATCAATTGCTTATTTTTTATATTTAATAGACGGCATAAAAAATCAAAAAAATGAGCTCATGAATGAAGAAATAGTTGAACATATTAAATACGCAGAAGAACGAAAAAAGGAGAACGGGGGAAAATTTATGTTTTCTAACATCATACGAGATTATATTATTATTTATGATAGACTGGATTTGTATCTACAGTTTAACTGTGAAAAAGATAGCCTAGAAGAAATAATGCGGATTGCAAATCGCTATAACGCGAACAAGATTTTGCAATATCTTGACCAGAAATCCGACACACCACACATTAGCAGTATGAGATCGACAAGATGCATCCAGGATAAAAGCTCAATCATACCATTTAATTTATTTTTGTCTGAAGATCTAAACCAACCTGCCAGCATGGAGCTACGCAGAGCATCACTATGAATCACTCTTATTGCAAAATACCTTTAAAATCTAAAGCCATTCTTTTTAAATCTAATCGATTAAAGAATAATGAATACACCATCCAAGCACTAACTGCTGCTAAATCATTAAATTGTGGCGGAACATACTTGGGTGGCATGACGATTCCTTCGTCTTGTAAGTCTGATAAAATATGCAAATCCTCTAATGTTGTCTTGCCAACAAATAATAATGGTATACGAGACATTAGCCCCTTTTGCACAGCCAAGCGAATATAGTTATAAATTAAAATAAACCCCTTACTATAGGATAAATCTTTAGTATAAGGACCGCCATCAGGAATACTGCCTCGAAATACGCGCACAGTTGCATGATAGCTATCATCTTCATTCATTCCTTGCTCTCGATAAAATTGAAAAACATCAAAAAAATTACCGCCCTCTTCCGCCATGGAAACGGCATTGATACGGTTAGTTAATTTCCTTACCCGTCCTGGATATGATGAAAAAGTAAAAATTTCAGTAATAATTGCCAAACCTTCCTGTGTGACAGTGGAAGAAGGAGGGCCTTTACTTAAAAAAGTGCAAATAGGCTGAGCCATACCATTAAGCGTTGTTCCTAAATGCACCCAACCTTCATGAATTTCAAATGTTTTTATTTCACGACGACTAAACATTAAATCTTTATGTATTTTAATTTTATCAGCACCGGCTGCAGCATCAGCAATAATACCATCGCTTAGCTCTACACGAATATTATCGCCATCGTCAAAGTACTTACCCAATCTATCTCTTAACATATCAACGCATTGTTCGCTGGTATAACGCTCTTCATCAGCTTTAGTTTGGACCTGGTCTTTAATGTTTGCCAGACTATCATTTACCAAACTAGCCAAATCTTTTAAGGTAGGTGCACCAACATGAAAAGCATCCTCAGCACTACCATATAACTCTTGGGATACTTCAGTGAATCTTGGCGTACCACGAGCTGCCAGCATTTCTACCACACGACAATACTCATAACACATACGCTGCATAATACTACCAACACCGCTATATTGGCCTAGCTTGCGACGGATATTTCTATCAATATCCTGGAATTCTTCTATTTTCTTGGCTGGATCAAATGAAAGTGGGTTTTTTTCGAGATAGTAGTCACTACTGATTTCAGGCAACTTCTTGAAATCGTGTTTAAAGAAGTATGCTTTTACACTCGCATCCCATTTAAGTGCATCCAATATTCGTATAGGGCGCTGTGCCGAGACAATACGCTCTGATAGCTCCCGTATTGTTTGCTCGTATTCACTTAAATCTTTTCCATTTGCCATGACAGTACACTATCCTGTTTGGATGATCCTTCCTCTATTATAAAGGAATTTCATTGAAAACGGTGGGATAGGCTAGCTATTTGAGAAAGATAGTTTTTCTTTTACAGAGCCCGAACAAGATAGCTAACATGTTGCTCGGACTACCCCTAGATACTAACATGATGTAACAAGCACTACTTAGCCAGCAAACATCTGCTCACGACGCTCTCTTTCCTCAGCACATGATATACAGAATTTAAATCCCAGCGCCCGACGTGCTTCCGGCATATCATCCTCACACTCCAAACAAAATTCGCTACCCACCGCATTCTGAGAGGCATTTTGACGAATTTTATCTATCGCGCGGGCTAATTCGTTATCAATCAACGTACTAGCAAAATCAACTTCATCTGCCATTTATAGACCCCCTCTCGAAAAAAGGGGGCATTGTAATAGAAACATTTCAGAATAACCACTATTTCAAATCGCCATATTGCATTTGCAATAAAGACAGTGCTGCAATTGTAGCCGTCTCTGTACGCAATACTCGCGGACCTAAATTAAGATTAGCAAAACCCTGTTGATTTGCTGCTATCACTTCTTGGTCACTCAAGCCACCTTCTGGCCCAATGAGAGCTGCAATAGATAAGGGAGGCACAGATGCGGTCGTTACCAGCTCACCTGCCACATGCGGTGACAGCACATAACCCTGATCAACCTCAACCTGCTCCAACCATTCTGCCAAGCTTAATGGCATAGATAAATGAGGTATTCGATTTCGACCTGACTGCTCACAAGCGCTAATAATAACAGACTGCCAATGCTCAATCCGCTTTCCTTCCCTATCACCCGACAGACGCACATTACAGCGCTCAGTGACTAAAGGAATAATATGACTAGCCCCTAATTCCACCGCTTTCTGGACAATAAAGTCCATTTTTTCACCGCGCGCAATACCCTGAGCCAAATGAATCTGGACAGGCGACTCAGCATCCCTGTCAATAAAGCGCTTTAACTCAACGGTCACTGCTTTCTTGCTAACCAGTGCAATCACGGCAGCATACTCACCACCTTGACCATTAAAAAGAATCAGCTCATCGCCACTAACAGCTCGCAATACTCGCCCTAAATGGTGGCTAGCTTTCTCATCTAACTCAATCACACCATGTTCTTTCAACTCTGTTGCTTGGTAAATGCGTGATATAGGCATCATTCATCCCCAAGATTAGTAGGTAGGCGATACTCTTCTACTGGCATGCCCCCAATAAGATGTTCTTGTATAATCCGCTCCAACACTTCTGGGGTACAAGAGTGATACCACACACCCTCAGGATAAACCACTGCAATAGGACCCTGCTGGCAAACACGCAAACAATCGGCTCTCGTACGATAAATGCCACCCTGACCCGTGAGATTTAATTCCTCTAAACGTCTCTTTAAATATTTCCAGGAAGCATGCCCCGCTTCATGCTGGCAACACTTGGGTGACGCTTGGTCACCGCATAAAAAAATATGGCGACGGATGTCTTGAATATGCAACTTGGCCAAACGTTGTGCTAATGTGTCATTAATCATGCTGTAAAACTTCCGTTCTGGAGGTTAATTGAATATCATAACGCCCCTGTTCTTGTTGTGCACAGGTAGCGCGAATGATGAAGCTTTACATCCAAACTCATGGCTGTCAAATGAATGAGTACGATTCCAATAAAATGGCTGATGTCCTGATGGACTCCCATCAAATGACAAAAACCGACAACCCTGAAGAAGCGGATGTTTTGCTGCTCAATACTTGCTCTATTAGAGAAAAAGCTCAGGATAAAGTCTACTCCCAGCTAGGTCGTTGGCGTGAGCTTAAGCTTGCGAAACCCAATATGATTATTGGTGTTGGTGGCTGCGTGGCTAGTCAAGAAGGCGAAGCATTATTAAAGCGCGCACCTTACATCGATTTAATATTTGGCCCACAAACCATACACCGCCTAGGCGACATGCTTAAGGAACGTGGCACCAAACGCAAGGCTATTGTAGACGTCAGCTTTCCAGAAATTGAAAAATTTGACAAACTACCTCAGCCAAAAGCAGAAGGCCCCATTGCCTATGTCACCATCATGGAAGGTTGCAGCAAATATTGCAGCTTCTGCGTGGTCCCCTATACCCGTGGCACAGAAATTAGTCGCCCATTGGATGATGTACTAGCTGAAGTAGCCACCCTATTAGAGCAAGGCGTTAAAGAAATCACTCTCTTAGGCCAAAATGTCAATGACTACCAAGGACCAGCTCATGATGGCGAAACAGCGGATCTTGCTGCACTCATTGAACTCATTGCAGCAATGGATGGCATAGAGCGTATTCGCTTTAGCACCTCCCACCCCCTAGCATTCTCAAACCGCCTAATTGATGCCTATGCCAATGTACCGCAATTGGCAAACCATCTACATTTACCTGTGCAAAGTGGTTCTGATCGTATTTTAGCAGCTATGAAACGCGGCTATACAGCCTTAGAATTCAGAGCCAAAATAAGGCGCCTGCGTAAAGCTCGCCCAGATATCTCTATTACCTCAGACTTTATTATTGGCTTCCCTGGGGAAACAGAAGAAGATTTCTTAGCAACCATGGACCTTGTCCAAGATATTGGCTTTGATCACTCTTTTAGCTTTATTTATAGCCCACGCCCAGGGACACCCGCTGCACAAATCCCTGATGATGTACCCATGGAAGTCAAAAAGCGCCGCCTTGACTTGCTACAGGCACGTATCACACAAAATGGACGCCGTATTAGCGCGGAAATGGTAGGGTCAGATCAACCCGTGCTAGTTGCTGGACATTCTGAGCGATATCCAGACAAACTTTATGGCCGTACGGAAAATAACAGAATTGTCAATTTTTACGGCAACCCTGAATTAATTGGTCAAATGGTAAAACTCCATATTACGCGCGCCATGACCAATACCTTAGAAGGTGAACTTATTAATTAATTTAAATAAAAAATTACTAGCCATGGAGTGGCTAGTATGGGCTATAATGAAGGTAAGCAGTCACATCGGAGGTAGATAGCCACATTGAGCACTCTCCTATATTCTGAAAGCCTAACATTGGCACCTGAAGACAATAACCGTCTATTCAATCTCTGCGGCAAATTCAACGAGCATCTTAAATTGATAGAAAAACGACTTGGTGTTTTGATTAAACATCGTGGCTTTACCTTTTCTATTGTTGGAGAACCAGATGCTGTTAAGAAAGCAAGGTTTACGCTAGATGCACTATATAGAAAGACGGCTAAAATCCCTATTCTCGAGCCTAAGGAGATTCATTTGTATATGCAAACGCTCAATAAAAAGTCGCATGAACAAACAGATGTCGCCAAAAAACAAGATGATGCCCATGAGAAAGGTGCGCACTATGATATTCGTTTAAGAAAAAACAATATCGTTGCCCGTGGTGAGAATCAAATCCACTATATCAAAAGCATTATGCAAAATGACATCAACTTTGGTGTTGGCCCTGCGGGTACAGGAAAGACTTACTTAGCTGTTGCTTGCGCCGTACAAGCACTGGAAGCGGAGATTATCAGCCGTATTATTCTAGTGCGTCCAATTGTTGAGGCTGGTGAAAAACTAGGCTTCTTACCAGGCGACATCTCTCAAAAAGTACACCCCTACCTAAGACCACTTTATGATGCTTTATATGAAATGATGGGCATGGAACGTGTCAATCAATTGATAGAAAAAAATACGATTGAATTACTGCCACTTGCCTATATGCGTGGTCGCTCATTAAATGATTCCTTTATTATTTTAGATGAAGGACAAAATACCACATCAGAACAGATGAAGATGTTTTTAACTCGGCTGGGATTTAATTCCAAAGCTGTCATTACTGGTGATATCACACAAATCGATTTAAACAATCGTCGAGACTCTGGCTTGATTCATGCAACTGAAATATTAAAAAATACTCCCGGCATTAGCTTTACACACTTCCAGACAAAAGACGTGGTTCGCCACCCTATTGTCCAAGTAATAGTAGAAGCTTATGAAGCACATGAAGCTAAACTAAACAAAACACAGAAATAATATACATGACTTACGACATTACCATACAACATACCACTGATAAGCATAGTGTCCCAGCAAATGCCTTGCTGAGACATTATGCAAAAGCAGCGCTACAAAGGAAACTCCAAGCGGCTGAATTAAATATTCGGATCGTTAGTATTCCTGACATAACAGAATTAAATACCACCTACCGCCACAAACAAGGCCCAACCAACATTTTATCGTTTCCATTTGATGCACCGCCTGATATTGACTTTGGCGTGCCTATTTTAGGCGACCTGGTTATTTGTGCAGATATTGTCAATAAAGAAGCCGAAGACCAAGGGAAAACAAAAGAAGCTCATTGGGCACACATGGTTATTCATGGTGTATTGCATCTATTAGGTTACGATCACGAAAATGATCAAGATGCAGAAAAAATGGAAGCGTTAGAAATTATTATTTTAGAAAAATTAGACTTCCCCAATCCCTATCATATAAATCAAGAAACTGGCCATCATGACTGATAAATCTAAAAATTGGTTAGAGCGTCTAACCAATCTCATTGCTAGAGAACCTCAAGATAAAGAACAACTCTTAGAAATTTTGCACGATGCTGAAGACAGAGATATTCTCAGTAATGACATGCTAGGCATGATACAACGCATACTCCAAGTTTCAGAAATGCAAGTACGTGATGTCATGGTGCCTAAGGTTCAAATGATAGGGGTAGAGAAAGATGCCACACTCGAGGAGTTACTACCCTTAGTGATTGAATCTGGTCATTCGCGATTTCCTGTCCTTGACCCCGTCCATAAAGAAATCGTAGGGATACTACTAGCAAAAGATATTCTTCAGCACTTCACCAAAAAAACTGGCACTTTATTTGATCTTAACACATTAATAAGGCCGGCTGTTTTTGTTCCTCAAAGTAAACGCTTAGATATTCTTTTAAGAGAATTTAGAGTGAATCGCAATCATATTGCGATTGTACTTGATGAATATAGCCATGTGGCAGGCTTAGTAACCATTGAGGACGTCTTAGAACAAATTGTCGGCGATATTGAAGATGAATATGATATAGACGAAGATGATGTTTATATTAAGCAACATGCTGATGATACGTTCATTGTTAAATCTCAAACACCTATCGATGAATTTAACGAATTTTTTCATGCCGCATTTAGTGACGATGAATTTGATACCATAGGTGGCATTGTCTTAAGAGAATTTGGCCATCTCCCCAAACGGAATGAGATGTTAAAAATTGAGAACTTTAGATTCAAAGTACTACATAGTGATAATAGGCGTATTTATTTGCTAGAAGTCAAAATTATTAAGCACAAAGAACACGGCCTGTGAACCATATCCTGCCAATCAGGATACCTAGCATCTAAGATTAGGAGTGTTACCTGAATCGGAACTAGTTTCCATGTTTGAAACATTCTGATTCTCTTGCACAATCACTTGATGCTTTATACCCATTTTCCGGCAAATAGCGGTAGCAATATTTGCCACATCCTGATTAAGCACGGACAACACAACTCCCTTATCTTTGGGGTAAACAGCACTAAATGTTTTTAGCATCTGGGTAAATACCGTTTCATGATAATCAAAAGTACTTATTTGCGCATTAGTTGCCGTGAATGTTGCCTGCATGCCGGAAGGCAAGCGCTTAGAAAAATCAATTT
>CAYZRM010000003.1:9078-19530 GCA_964480845.1 uncultured Coxiellaceae bacterium
GTTGCCGTGAATGTTGCCTGCATGCCGGAAGGCAAGCGCTTAGAAAAATCAATTTTGGTCAATTCATTTTTGTCGGCTTGATAGTGCTCTTTTGCTTCCCAGGTAGGGCAGGATTTTTTTAACACATGAGCATAACCTAGTAATTGATTAGAGGGCTGGTTAATATAATCTTCTTTTACAACAAGAACAGGCTTGATTTTCCTAATCTCTGCTACTTCTTGCGTTTCATCTTTTTTGATAACGCTAGGCTTATTCATATCTGCAAGGTAATTAGATTGTTGATAGCCATGCTTTAATGTCTTAGCAATATCAAGACACAACATTTTAGCAGAATCCTTTAGCCCAAATGATCCTGGCGTATTCCATGCTGCTAACTCTTGGGCTCGCTGTGCATCAAATAACTTTTTAAATATCTGTATAAAATTATCTCTATCACGCCCTTTATCATTGTAATGAGGCAATATCTGATATTCTTGATAATAAGAATAAATAGCCTGTTTATACAAGCTAGCAAAGCCTGTTCTATCCTTGCCACTCTTACAATTAACAGAAACCTGACCGCCCATGGCCTCCACCAATAATTCAGTCATTGCAACTTTATAGGCATTAAAGTTGCGCCCTATGCCGGTTAAATGAGTCGCATTACGCATCCACTCCAGTTCTTTTTTAAGCAATTTAATAAATGCTAATTTATCCGATTGCTCAGGACTAAGTGGTGATTGATCAGCTAATGCAACAAAACGATTCGCATAAGCTAGTACAGTTAGCGTATGATCCCACCGCTTCGTATAATGGCGAGAGAAAACACCCGATTCGGCAGCAAATAAACGCAAAAAATTAACCGGATCATTACCATGTACAATTTCATAATCATCTGCATATAACGCCTTTTCTGCCTCAATTGCTTGACGCTGGCCTTTTACCAACTCTTCATCCCCACCAATCGTATCACTTAAGATCGATTGGATAAGCACCATAGGTTTAAGATTGATACTTGGCCACATACGGCTCTTTTTTTCTTGTGCTCGGCTACCTAGAAATTGCATTAACTGGCGAACACTACGCTTAGTGTCTTCTGCTTGTTGATACTTAGGCATTTCATAGGCGACCAAGGTACCTAGTTGCAAACTATCTGAAATAACGGCCTGATCGTTAAGCACATAAGTACGCCGCAAGTTTGAGATACCCGGAATATGTGACATCGCTGATGATTTAAAATAGCGCTGAAAACGACCCCACCCAGCTTTATCTGCATACAAAGTAGGAACACGCTGATAAAACCATTGCTGCTCCCAAATAGATAATCTTAAAAACCAAGCAGGTTTTTTATCAGAATGAATGCGCACCCATTCTTTCATTTGTGATTGCTGTAAGCTGTTTTTCAAAGAGACAGACAATTGAGCATGTACTTGTTTTTGGCCTAATATTTCATTTAAGAATACATCAGCTTGATATTCAGCGACAAAATATCGTTCAGCCAAACGCACCCGCCTAATCACTTCATTAAAAGGATGCTGTGTAATAGCAGAGATGTGATCAACAAATTCATTAACAAATTGATTAACGCTTTTAGGGCTAGTATCTTCCGGAGCGGCCAATATGCGTTGCATCCATGTAGATAATGCATCTAACAACTGCTTCCGATTAGATTCATCACAGGGTAGAAAGCTGGGAAGATCAAGCGCATAAATCACACCTGCCAATAAACTTAACTTTCTTAATCTAATTGCGGCAACCTGAGCCTGCTGTGCTTGCTCTGGATTAAGTGATTTACCATTATAAGTAGTATAAACATAGCTAAGGCTTTCACCTTCGTGCTCTAACTTTCCGCGTGTATAGCTAAAAAATCCAGGTGGATATTTTTTCGCCTCTTGCTCATGCATATGTGCAACTACTTGGTCAAGCAAGCCTGAATCAGGAAATACGGGCTCTTCCTGAGAACTTTTTATTCTGCTTATAAGCGCCACTGGATTAATTTGCTGCCTTAACATACCACTCTCATGCCCTATCTTTATTTACTAGATTATTATATGTCGTATCATATTATAACTAATGCAATAAAAACCACCTAACCTATCAAAAAATCAATCTGTTAGAGCATAGGTCCTGGCATAAATCACAGCCTAAACAACATTGACAAAATAAAAAACACATCCAGACTTGTATCTACATTTGTCACAGACTACTCTTAAAAATGGTTGATAATTAGAAATGCATAGGATTTTATAATATGTCAATTTTAGTGGCTGGTGGCACAGGATTTATAGGAAATAAATTAGTTGAGGCATTAATCAGCCAAGGTAATGGGGTCACTTTATTAGGTAGATCAAAAGCCAAGATTGAATCTTTATTTGGCGACCGTGTTAAAGCACTAGAGTGGAGCAATCTAGATTTTACTAATCCCGATCAATTTACTGCAATCATCAATCTCTGTGGTCGCAGCATATCAGCACCACGCTGGACAAATGACGTTAAAGAATCCATTTTAACTAGCAGAGTTGAAACTACCAATATGATTGCCGAATGGTGTAGCAAAGCAAAAAACAAACCCCATTTATATAATGCTAGCGCGATTGGTATTTATGGGTTACAACCATCTGGAACTGGAACGGAATTGTCAGTCAAAATAACAGAGCAAGATAAGCCACCTGTGCAACCTATTGATTTCTTAAGTAAGGTTGGTATCGCATGGGAAAATGCCGCTAAACCTGCAATTGCAGCTAATGTGCCAGTCACTTTTTTGCGATTTGGCGTGGTTCTAAAATCTGACGGGGGCATATTAAATGCAATGAAGATACCATTCTTATTAGGACTAGGCAGCAGAATGGGATCTGGCAAACAAGCTTTTTCATGGATACATATTGATGATGTCGTTGCTGCTATTCTTTTTCTATTAAAGCATCCCACTACTACTGGCCCAGTGAATATTGTTGCACCAGAATGCGTTTCACAAGATACCTTTGCACAAACATTAGCACAATGTTTGCGACGACCTTATCTGTTTGCTATACCCCAGCCAATCATTAAAACAATCCTTGGACAAATGGGCGACGAACTCATACTACGTGGTCAAAATGTTTACCCTGCGCTACTCTTAAAAAAGAACTTCATTTTTAAATATCCAACATTAACAGATGCGCTGAAAAAAGAGTTTAAAGCATGATTTTCACTTTGACTTAGCTTGCGTCTTGTTTTTAATAGCGTCCCGGGAGGGATTTGAACCCCCGACCTGCCCCTTAGGAGGGGGCTGCGCTATCCAGCTGTGCCACCGGGACGAACGAAAAGTGCGAAACACTACCCCATTATACAGTAAGCACAAAAAACATGGGGATGTATCTGAAAGATAAGAAAACAATGAAAATAATTATATGCCGAGGGCCGGAATCGAACCGGCACGAGGTTTACCCTCATCGGTTTTTGAGACCGACGCGTCTACCAGTTCCGCCACCCCGGCATACAAGGCGGCCAGTATAGCAGGCTTAGCAATAAGGTCAATCATAGTTTTCTTGCTAATTCATTCGCTTACCCCGCTGATCAAAAATAAATAACAAAATCCATTATACTGGTTATAGAAAGTCATTTTTTAACGAGGAGTCGAGCATCATGCAAAGGAAATGGGGCGTTTTTCTCGTACTGTTGCTGCTCCCCCTATCCGTTCATGCCATAGACATGAATCCACCACCTACTTTTTTTAGCTTCTTAACCAGCCCCACCATCGTATATCTGCTGCTGTTAGCTGGTGTATATGGCCTATTCTTCGAGCTAGCTAATGCCGGCCTCGTTATACCAGGGCTAGTGGGATTAAGCTGCCTTCTGTTAGCTATGTATGCTTTTCAGTTGATACCCATCAACTACACCGGCCTAATCATGATACTCGCTGGATTTGCCCTCATGGCAGCAGAGGTATATGCATTCAGTTATGGCATTCTCGGGCTGATTGGCATCGTCACCCTCATTGTGGGCTCAATTATGCTCTTTGATGTCCCAGGATCTAATAATCAGTTAAACTGGCCTTTAGTCTTTTGTATGAGCGCAGTCACTATTGTTTTTTTTGGGATGGTGATGATGATAGCCATCAAGTCACATAAGAAAATTGTTAAGACAGGCAAAGAAGGCTTAATACATAGCGAGGGTACTGTTAAACAAACAACAGAAGACCACGCTATCGTCCAGGTGCAAGGTGAAATATGGAAGGCCTTCTCCAGTGAAGCGCTGCAAGTAGGTGACGTAATCGAAGTAATAGACATCAATGGATTAACCTTAACTGTAAAAAAGAAATCAAAGGAGTAGTAACATGGCAGCCTTATCTTACTTTCCAATCTTAGTTGTCCTACTTATTCTATTTATTTTGCTAGTAAATTTTTTCCATATCACTCGTGAATATGAACGTGCAGTGGTATTTACCCTAGGACGATTTTGGAAAGTAAAGGGACCAGGCTTAATAGTAATCATTCCCTTGATGCAACAAATTGTCAGAATAGATTTACGTACTATCGTGATGAATATTCCGCCACAAGATGTTATCTCTCGCGATAATGTCTCTGTACGTGTCAGTGCAGTTGTTTATTTCCGCGTAATTGATCCTGAAAAAGCAATTATTCAGATTGAAGATTTTAATGCCGCTGTTAGTCAATTATCGCAAACCACATTGCGCTCTGTGCTAGGACAACATGAACTAGATGAAATGCTAGCAGAAAGAACCAAACTGAACACCAGTATTCAAAAAATACTAGATGAACATACTGGTGCATGGGGATTGAAAATCAGCATGGTTGAGATCAAACAAATTGATTTAAATGAAAGCATGGTCAGAGCTATTGCAAAACAAGCAGAAGCTGAAAGGGAAAGACGCGCTAAAGTCATACACGCTGATGGTGAATTACAAGCATCCTATAAACTAAAAGAAGCTGCTGATGTATTAGCCTCTCAACCACAAGCTATCCAGCTACGCTATTTACAAACACTTTCTAATATTGCTGAAGAGAAAAACTCTACGATTGTTTTCCCTGTTCCTGTTGATATGCTATCAAGCATTTTGAAAAAATAGTGGTCATGTAGATTTTTTATAGACATACGCCCGGTTAGTATGACTATCCATCTATCGGGTCTATGTCTAACACCCACGTAACAGGCTGCTTACTTCCTAACTTATCTAATGATTCAGATAAATGTTTCAAATAGTGCTGCAAAGTACTACGCTTTTCAGCGCGAATTAGTAATTGTTGGCAATATCTGCCTTTACGCTTTTTAAGCATGTTTGCAACCGGGCCAAGCAATGCAACTTGCTGACTAAAAGCAACACCCTGGTCTTTAATATGTTCCAGAAAATTAATGGCATCAGATTCCTTGAAACTTTCCGCTCTTAAAATAGCAAAGTAAGCATACGGTGGTAACAACCCCGCCTCACGCTCCTGCAATAACGTACGAGCAAATGCTGCATAGCCCTGATCTATTAAACACTGCAATAAAGGATGCTCAGGATGTGATGTTTGCAGCATCACAGTCCCAGGCTTTTCAGCGCGACCAGCACGGCCAGCTACCTGTAAAATTAATTGGCCCATATTTTCTGCGGCACGATAATCAGCACTAAATAGCCCATTATCTGCATCAATCAAACCAACCAATGTAACATGAGGAAAATGGTGTCCTTTTGCTAACATCTGTGTACCCAGCAGAATGGCGGGCTTACCCCCTTGTATTTGGTTCAATAATTCCTCTATTGAACCTTTTAAGCGCGTTGTATCTCTATCGATACGAATAATTTGAATATCAGGAAAATACTGACGCAAGGTTTCTTCTAAACGCTGCGTACCGACACCAACAGGTTGCATATTTTCCTGCTGACAGTGATCACATTTTTTTGGTAATGCTCTATACGCATCACAATGATGGCATTGCAGCCTTGGAGGCGATTTGTGGTAAACCATACGTGCATCACAGCGCTTGCATTCAACAATTGCTGCGCACTCTACACAATAATAAACTGGTGCAAACCCTCGCCTATTCAAAAATAACATGACCTGATTGCCCTGGGCTAAATGTACTTTCATTGCTTGTAGCAAAACAGGTGACAGCCCATCCTCTGGTTTATTGGTTCTTAAATCAACTAATTCATAACGAGGCAATAATGCACCACCTGCCCGCTCAGATAAACACAAACGATGATAACGCTGGCGATCAACATTATATAATGATTCTAGTGAAGGAGTTGCAGAACCCAATACAATAGGAACGTGATTTAAACTAGCTCTTAAGACAGCTAAGTCACGTGCATGATAACGAAAACGATCTTGCTGTTTAAATGATGCATCATGCTCTTCATCAACAATGATTAGCCCTAATTGTTGGAATGGTGTAAAAATTGCTGAACGCGTACCGATCACAATACGAGCTTCCCCTTGCCGAGCCGCTTGCCATGCTAATAAACGCTCGCCATCCGATAATTCTGAATGCAAAGCAGCAATAGCAATAGGAAAGCGTGATTGAAATCTTGCTATCGTTTGTGGTGTTAAACTAATCTCTGGCACCAAGACTAATACTTGCTTGCCCTGCATCAGAACATAGTCAATTGCTTGTAAATAAACCTCTGTTTTACCACTACCTGTCACGCCATCTAATAAAAATGCCTGAAACTGGCCGCAAGCCGCATTAATTGCTTGCACGGCCAGCTGCTGATCTTGATTGAGCTCGAGGGGGCAATCTGAATGGTATTCCCTCTCTTTTCGTTTAACCAGCCTTTTTAATGATTTGCCTTTACGCATCATCACGGGTAAAGCTGCTGACAGAACATCCCCCAATGAAGCATGATAATACTGCGCCGCCCATTGACACATTTTGTACACATCGACCGAAAAAACCGATTCCTTATCCATTACTTCAATTGCCACTTTTAGCCTACTATCTGGCACCTCTGATACCGACACCACCTCAATTAAAATCCCTATCAGCGTCCTAGATTGGAATGGCACCTTTACCCTACATCCAGGAATTAATGATTTGATATCAAGGTCTTGTGGTGGTAAATAGTCAAATAAGCGACGAAGTGGCGTGGGTAAAGCAAGGCGTAGATAAGATTTAGGTGGCATAAATACTCGTCGGATTTAAGAACATGCTAAGCATTATATGGTTATAATATTACTTAATCGGTGATAAAAGAAGGACAAAAACATGACCCCTCAAGATAGACTAAAAGCTGAGCTTGAAAAAATATTCAAAGAATTATTAAAACAGGGCTATGAGATTAAAAATGCACCTGAATTGATTAAAAATATCACCGACCGCTTTGAAAAAGAGAATATCTTCTTATTTGAAAATGATTTTGCAAAAGCAGACGTACAAAAATCACTACAGCTAGCCTGCCTAGCTGAAGCTAATCCTATGAATAAGTTTGATTACACTATTTTGTTCAAAACACAAAAAGAAGTGAATGAAAAAACATTAGCTGCCGAACTAAAAAATGTGCTAGCAGCTGCACTACTCTTAAAACCTGGTAGAGCACTAGCAAACGAAAGAGCACTAGATGATTTAAGTGAAAAACTAGCTAAAGCTCTTTTAAAAAATAAATTTAGTGATGAATTACTATGCGAGAAAAAAGGAGTACTAGCTTTAGTGCTGCCTTGTGTAGACGTTGTCAGTGAACAACTAAGTGACCAACGTCGCCGCGACTATGGCGTAGACACAACCATTGCTGGTGGTGAATTTATTCCTGTCTTACAAGCTCCTCTCAGTGACAACACAGCGGCTCTTCCAGCTTATGGCAAATCATTTGAAGGAGAAAAATTGGATCCTGAAATTGGCAAACCTGATCCATTAGGCATTAAAGACTTAATCATTAGTCCGAATGAAGAGAAAGAAATCATTATAAAGAAAATGGAAAGTAAATTAATGGATGAAGGCTTGCTACCAAGCACCGCTCCTAGACCAACATTTCCAGGCGCGATTTCATAAGGAGGATAAAATGGCATCGCTACATCAGGAAAAACAGCAGATCATCCTAAAGGAATTAGAACGTGTTTTTACTGATATCCCCTTCAACAAGATGCTAGGGTTGCACCTTGAGAGCTTAGATGCAACCCATGTTGCTTTAAGCTTTGACAATCAGCCCACACTGATTGGCAACTATGTACAAGGTATTTTACATGGTGGTGTTATTTCCTCTGTATTAGATATGGTCGGTGGCATGCTAGTCATGGCTAATGCCGCTTACAAACATGCTGATCTGCCTTTAGAAGAAATTTCGGCTATCATTGGACGCTGCAGCACAATAGATCTACAAATAAGCTATCTAAACCCTGGAAGAGGCAAACGCTTTATTGCGAAAGCAGAACTGTTAAAAATAGGAAAAACAGTCTCGTTCACTCGCATGCAATTAAATAATAACGATGACACCATCATTGCAACAGGCAGTGCTACCTACTTGCTGAAGTAATCCATAATGCAATTAATGTGTCAGCAATCATATTAAACAATAACCATAATTGAAAAGGGATGGTTGAGTGCTTATGCACCACAATAATATGAAAAAATGATGCCAAACTAAAAATGATACAGATTAAGCAGTTGGCCGCAATCGCACCTGCCCAACCATATCTAAGAGAGATCATTATCATTAAACAGGTAGTAGCCAACAACAAAAATGCTTGTACTTGGCCGCTATAATAAAGGATAGCTAAAGTCATTATAGTTAATAAACCATACAAACCAATCAATAGCCACTTATTCATTTCTTTCAAAGCATCTAATTCTGGGAAATAAGCATCCCAAGTGACCAGCCCTATACCAAATACTAACACACTACTCCAATCAGCCAACCACCAACGAATAAACGCATCTGTAAATAAATAACTAATACTAGAGAGCAAAAAAGCAAAAATCGCGGTTAAAACACCGCTAAATACAATAAATGCGAGATACGGGCAAACACGATGAAATAATAGGCTAGGTGCGATTAGTTGCTGTGTCACCCAAAACAAGCCCAATGTTTGAACGACACAAATAGCTGAATACAACACGCTCATGGGTGCTGATGTTCCTAAGGAAAGAGCCGCCAACAATGTGCCTAAAAACATACCAGGCACAATTGTTAAACCACGCATAAAAATAAAAGCACAGGCCGTACCTGAAGCAAGCCATATAGGGGAAGGCACAGTAGTTGTCATTACAAACATGATCCCCACATACTGCAATAGGGTGATCATAATATTTTCAGCAGCTAGACGGCCGATAACTATTTGATTTTTATTTTTAAATAAAGGGGGTAGACTATCAGGATGTTGATCAACGACCATCTGCATTTGCTGCCACTTTGTAGATTGATTATTTTGGAAAGTCATAATGTCTATTCACCCGCCAGACCAGCATCAAATTAATAATTCACTCTGTGAACATTATTTACATATATTGTATAAAGATGTCAAAGTTAACCATGAAAAAAACTCAATTAATGAAACATATGGTGAAATTATCTACCCTGGGATGAGCAAAATTATCGCAAATGTCCGGATCACCCCAGAAGATATCTTATATGACCTCGGATCAGGCATAGGCAGAGCAGCTCTGCAACTTTTCTTAATGACCACACTAAAACAAGTGCACGGCATTGAATACCTACCTTATCTACATGAAATGGCGGTAGCTGCTGTCACGAAAAGCAAGACTGAGATACCTCTCTTTTATCAAAATAGACAGATCAGCTTCGAATGTGCTAATTTTTTGGAAACACCACTTGATAAGGCCAGCATTATTTTACTAGCATCACCTTGTTTTAGCCCAAGCATCCTCTCCAAGCTAGCTAAAATAATAGATGATAACCGCACAACACATACTGTATTAACGCTAAAACCCCTGCCTTTAGACCAATTCACCTTCAAGAAAGTAATTAGAATTGAGTGTTCATGGGATGCGGCACTTTGCTATATCTATGAACGAAAATAAAATATATGATACCCCCCTACCAGTGAATAGATAAAGGGAGTTTTATCATGCATCAGGTTTTAGTTATTGGTGCCGGAAAAATTGGATCACTTATCACCCATTTACTTGCCAGCTCAGAGAAATACTTTGTACACCTTGCCGATCTCAGCACCAACAATCCTCAAGAAAAAATCCTTGAAAAACTAAAGAACATCCAATATTCGCCTCTAGATGCAAACAATATTGAGTTAATCACTGAGTTTTTAAAAAAGAATAAAATTACTGCTGTTATTTCCTCCTTACCTTTTTATTGCAATATTCCTATCGCAAAAGCTGCTGCTGCTGCCAACACACACTATTTTGATTTAACCGAAGATGTTGAAACAACAAAAGCTGTTTTAGCTATCTCAAAAACGGCAAACAGTGCCTTTGTTCCACAATGTGGTTTAGCACCAGGATTTATCAGCATCGCTGCAAATAGTTTAATGCAACAATTTTCTAAACTAGATACTGTAAAAATGCGTGTCGGTGCCTTACCAA
>CAYZRM010000003.1:19630-22334 GCA_964480845.1 uncultured Coxiellaceae bacterium
ATAAGATATCCAGGTCACTGTGCTAAAATTAAATTCTTGATGAATGATTTACGCCTGAATGAAGACAGAGAAACACTAAAAAAAGTTTTTGAAAAAGCTATACCAAAAACACAGCAAGATGTTGTTTTAGTTTATGTCTCTGCCTCCGGCGAGCGTGACGGACAATTTATCGAACAAAACTATGTTAAGAAATTTTACCCTCGAATACTAAGCGGCCATTGTTGGTCTGCTATTCAATTAACAACAGCATCTGGAATCTGTAGCGCTGTCGATCTAGTAATGCGTCACCCAGAAAAATACAAAGGGTTGGTGCTACAAGAGCAATTCTCGCTAGAAGATATTGTCAAGAATGAATTTGGTGAATATTACGCTTAAGAGGTAAACATGGATATATTAAACACGTTAAAATTAGAGAAACATAATGCCGGTGCAAGTACTGGTTATGCCTGGTGGTCCAAGAATAATACGAGTGAAATAATCTCTTATAATCCCGCTACTGGCGAAGCAATCGCATCAGTTTATACGGCTTCTGACGAAGATTATGAACATATCATACAAACTGCACAGTCTGGATTTAAAGAATGGCGAAATGTTCCAGCACCTAAACGTGGTGAAATAGTAAGACAAATTGGTGATGCACTACGAAAAAATAAAGATGCACTAGGCACACTGGTATCACTAGAAATGGGAAAATCTAAACAAGAAGGCGATGGCGAAGTACAAGAAATGATAGATATGGCTGATTTGGCTGTTGGCCAATCACGCATGTTATACGGGAAAACAATGCACTCTGAAAGACCAGAACATCGCATGTACGAGCAATGGCAACCATTAGGTATTGTTAGTATCATTAGTGCATTTAATTTCCCTGTTGCAGTTTGGTCTTGGAATGCATTTGTTGCTGTTATTTGCGGTAATACTGTTGTTTGGAAACCCTCACCTAAAACATCTCTTTGTGCCGTTGCCGTTCAACATATTTGCAATGATGTGCTAGAAAAACATGGATATAGTGGCATCTTCTCTCTAATCATTTCAAATCAAAATGAACTAACTGAAAAAATGGCTAAAGATGAACGTATTCCCTTAGTTTCTTTTACGGGATCCACTCAAGTTGGCCGTATGGTTAACCAAATGGTTGCTGGCCGTATGGGTAAAGCATTACTGGAACTCAGTGGAAATAATGCCATTATCGTAGATGAATATGCTAATTTATCATTAGCAGTACCTGCTATCGTATTTGGAGCAATAGGGACTGCCGGACAACGATGTACCACTACCAGGAGACTCATTGTTCACTCATCACTCTATGATAAATTAATTCCTGCCTTGATAAAAGCATACGCTAACATAACGATAGGAAACCCCCTAGATCAAAAAAATTTAATGGGCCCTCTTATTGACCAAGCAGCAGTAAAACAATTCTTAACATCTGTAGAAATGGCAAAAACACAGGGAGGGAAAGTTTTATTTGGAGGCACTGTATTAAACCAGCCTGGCTGCTATGTTCAACCAACGATAATAGAGGCTAGTAATGACCTTCCTATTGTCCAACAAGAAACTTTTGGCCCCATTTTGTACGTCATGAAATGTGATAACCTAGATCAAGCAATTGCTATGCAAAATCATTCCCGCTTTGGTTTATCTTCCGCAATTTTTACTGATAATGTACAACATGCTGAAATATTTCTATCTGCTCGTGGTAGTGATTGTGGTATTGCTAATATCAATATTGGTACCTCAGGCGCTGAGATTGGCGGTGCATTTGGCGGTGAAAAAGATACCGGTGGTGGCCGTGAGGCAGGCTCTGATGCATGGAAAGCTTATATGCGCAGGCAAACAAACACCATCAATTGGGGGAAGAACTTAACATTAGCCCAAGGCATAAGATTCGACATCTAACCTTTTATCAATTAATTAGCCAGGGGCATTAAATATTTCTGGCTAATTAGTGTGACTATGCCATGCATATATATTTTATTTCCAGATAATCCTCAATACCATATTTAGAACCTTCCCGCCCCATACCCGACTGCTTAACACCACCAAAGGGCGCCACTTCTGTTGATATAACGCCAGTATTGACGCCCACCATACCTGATTCAAGTGCCTCTGCTACTCGCCATACTCTATTAATATTATTGCTATAAAAATAAGCTGCCAAACCAACCTCAGTGTTATTTGCCAAACGTATTACTTCATCTTCATCTTTAAATTTAAACAATGGCGCAACCGGACCAAATGTTTCTTCATGGGCCAACAACATCTTTTCATTTGCATTTAAAATAATGGTTGGCTCGTAAAACAGGCCACCTAAAGCGTGTTGCTTTCCACCTAAAATTACCTGACCACCTTTTTCTTTTGCATCAGCAACATGCTGCTCCACCTTATCTAATGCTTTTTGGTTAATCAGCGGCCCTTGCGTAACATTTTCTTCTAAGCCATTGCCTACTTTTAATGCCTTAACCACCTCTATTAATTTGCTTGAAAATGCTTCATATATATTTTCTTGGATAAAGATTCGATTAGCGCACACACATGTTTGACCTGTATTTCTGTATTTAGATGCCACAACACCTTTCACTGCTGCATCGATATCTGCATCATCAAAAACAATGAATGGTGCATTACCACCTAACTCCAACGATAGCTTTTTAAGTGTTGATGCTGACTGTTGCATTAATAGTTTGCCAACCGCTGTTGATCC
>CAYZRM010000003.1:22434-56091 GCA_964480845.1 uncultured Coxiellaceae bacterium
ACACCATTTAAGGAGTATATCTGCACGTTCTTTTGCTGTTTTTAGACGCCAAGCACTGAGTGCCTGATGGGCAAATTGAATCGCTTGCTTAGTTTCTGCTTGAGTACAACTTGGCACGTGGCCTAAGCATTCACCATTTGCGGGATTATAAACAGCAAACGACTGCCCCGTATCAGCGGCTATCCACTGACCATTAACATAACAAGTCTGCTTCAATAAATCGCCACGTTGCAATCCCTGCATCGCTCTCTCCTAAATTAGCTCATTTTTCAATTTTTCTTGTAGCTCTCTATTATCTCTAAAGTTCAATAAAAAACGCTTCATCTCTTTTTGCCATGCCTTGCGTAAACTAGATGGCGAAACATGTTCATTCGTCCCATCTAAATCAATCAGCACAGGCTGAGCTTTCTCATTCACCAAAATATTGGTACTTTTTAAATCACCATGTGTAATATCAAGTTTCAACAAGCTTTTTAACAAACAAGTAACTCGCTCTACCATATTTTGGGTCAACTCTTGCTCTTGATGATATTGATTAAAGTATTCTTTAATATCACTACCAGGAACATATTCAGTTACGTAATATGATTTACCTCTAACACCCAAACAATTATTTTCTATGAATGCCACTGGTTTTGCTGTTCTTACACCAAACAATTCCATTTTCTGCGCGATACGCCAAGATAAGATAGCTCTCGTAGGCCTTAGACAACGACGTAGACGATGAAAAATATTTTTTAGATTATAACGTTTAATAACTAATGTATGCTGATCTAAGACTACTTTAACCACCGTTGCAGAACGACCACGCTTTAATACATTGGCTGGATGCACTTGATCAACAACCTTATCTGGATGTTGCAAAAACGTTGCAAATTCAGGCCCCGCATATTGACGATTGTACATACCGTGTGCTTGCCATTTCTTAACCGGCACAAAATCCGTGCAGTTGCGGAATATCTTCTTCTCAAAGCGCTCCCAACGCTGTTCATTCCATTTTTTGATTTCTTGCAATAATAACGTAGTATCTTCTGGGCGCAGTAACCAGCCACGTAATTTTGCATAATATAAAAATAGTTTCTGCTGATAAGCCTCAAGCCCGACACCTAGCTGCGCCAGAAATAAAGCCAGATTTTGCATACTAGCTTTTTTATTTAGCATATGAGATTGCTGAGTAACCTGATCACCATCCAAGGTGTAAATATGCTTCTCAGTGACTAAAAAGTTTTTAAGGTGAGCATCATGCTGCATCAGACCTAATACATGTTGCGTAGCAAGCTCCAGCATAACAGCTTGCATCACTGGCCAAACCGTTTCTAGATTGGGCCTGTTTAACCAAATTGCTTCTAAATTCTCTGAGTCAAGAATACGATCATAAAGAATGACTTGTATACGTTTATCTTCACTTGAACCTTGATAAAGAATACTAGGCGTAGGTACTTTATTGTCGATCAACAACTTCACACCAGCTGCATCTTTCTCCGCATGTCGCTTCGCACGGCGTGAATCAAAGAATAATTTTGCAACAACGTGTTTACCTTCCCATAACCCAAATGCCACCATGCGTTTACCGGGCAATATTCTCACAACACGCTCTGCCACAAAGAATTGATTACCCATTAATGGTAAGCGAAAAGGCGAATCAAACGAAAATTTGGCTGAACATAAATCTTGCCAGCTTAATATCTTAGTTTGTGAACCTTGCAACTCTCCACTAGGTATGGTCACGGTATAATTGTTCCCCACGTATTTTCACCTTTTGCCAACAGTCAGTTTCCGTACAAAAAATCTCACGCAATGTTTTGCCACTATACGCTTTCATAAAGCGATAGAGGTCATACTTGGTCAGGCCTATATCTTTACTGGAAAAATACAAGCCCGCAAGGTCTTTTATTCTCCAGCGTGCTGGTATAACTGAGCGCATTTGCGCCCTGTGTAAATCAATCAATGACAATTTAAAGGGTGTATTTAAAGCGAGCAAAAAATGGCAAATATAAAAATCCCTATGATTCATACCATGGCCATGCATGATTTTTGCCATCCTTGCCACTTCTTGAATCATTTTTTGTTTATATTTAAATTGAGGAGGATGAATGCGCCACTTTTTTCCTACTTCTTCTAAACTAATCGTCTCTTTTAAATCTTGCATTAAAATAAATGATTCTTTCTTGGCAGGGTTCATACCCCGCTCTCCATAGGCAAACACCTTGGGTGCAGATATTCCCCATTTAGCCAGCGCATTTAATGCTAACCATTCATTTTTAGCACCTAAAACAGGCCATTTGAGCTGAAATAGATTTTTAAAAATTTCTCTCCAACCAATGCCTCGGTGTTGCTTAATAAAATAAGTATGATCACCTATCTTCACTCGCTGTGTTAAACGACCCTCAAGTGAGCGAAAGGCTTCGCCACGCAAAGACATCAGCTGATCAAACGCTAGTGCTTGATTGGAAAAATACGGCTTTAAACTCTCATGCAGATATAACATGTTGTTTTTGCCTCCCCACCACTTCTATCAAATCGGCAGCTCGCTCAGGCAAACTATAAATATCAGCAGATCTTGCAAATGATAATGCATTTTCTTTCCAATCCAAGCGCTTTGTAGATAGCAACATAGTTGCCAGCATATGATTAAATGCTGCCTGATCAAAAGGCGAAGGCAATACATATCCAGCATCAGCTTCTTCTATATAATGTGCATAGCCACAAATATCGACCGTTAGCACCGGCAAACCAGCTACCAACGCCTCTAATAATACTGTTCCTGTATTTTCATGATATGCCGGATGAATGAGTAGATCAGCTGCCAACAGAAAATCAGGTACATCTGGTCTACCACCCAAAAATCTAATTCGCTCTGCAACGTGCAACTGCTTAGCCAAATCAATAAAGCTATCTGCTTTATCCTGGCCAACCACCAAAAAATGGGTTCTATTTTTCACATCAGCAGGTAAACTAGCCAGCCCTTGAATTGCTCTATCTAAGCCTTTTGTTTTAAAACCAGAACCAACCATTAATAAAATGTAGTCACCCTCAGGAATAGCTAAACTCGCTCTTAAATGCTGTCTAATCTCTGCTGCATTGGCAGGTGCGATACGGTCTTTTGCTATACCGGGTGGCAATAGATGAAAACGTGTTGCTTCCGTTTGATAATATTCAGTAAAAATGGGCTGTTGTTGTGCGGATATTAACATAATTTCAGTTAACCGGCCCTGCGCAAACACAGCTTGCTCTAATGCCACTAATTGACGATAGCGCGGCAGACAACGATATAACTTCCCACGCTGCTCTCTAACACGAGCTTGGTAACAAACATCTGCTGCATAATATACATCCAGATACGGCATTTTATTAAACCCTATAACAAGATCGCAGGGTGTGTGATCTAGCACTTGCTTGACCTGCTTAGCAAATGCAAGACTGCGAGCAGGATTGCTTATCCCCTTCGTTTTTAATAAATGTAAATGAAACCCTTCGGGTATCTCACCATCCCAATGCATGGTATAAATATGAATATCGTGTCCACGCGCAAGACAAACACTGGCGATACGCATAAAATCACGCTGTAAACCACCATATGGGAAATATTTAAATAAACAAAAGGCTAATTTCATAATTATCGCTTTTCACTTACGCTAATTTTTTTTAAGCTAAAGAACATGGATTTCACCCAAAAAAGGACTTAAAGGCATGCGCTTTATCATCTTAGGATGTGCTATTTTACTCTCAAGCTGTGCAACTACAACGAATAATTATTACTCATCCACTATTCAGACCTGGCAAGGCGCTTCTAGCCAAGACTTGGTAAAAGTATGGGGGCAGCCCGATATCAAAGCAACCGGACCTAATGGCTACACTGCTTATGTCTATAAAACAGAGGGTTACCGTGCAAACTATACCTCGCCAGCTCCACAAATTGGCGTCAATTTTGCGGAAGGTGGTAAACCTATTATCATAAGCCAACCTAATTTATCCCCCAATATCAATCGAGGGTTGGCACTTTTATGCACAACTTTATTTACCACCAATTCTAAAGGCATCATTATAGAAAGCAAATCTCAGGGTGCCGGCTGCTATGCCAACAGTAACCTTGCAAATAAATATGGTCATCAAACATCGGCTACCAGGAGATAAATATGCCATATCTCCTTAAGCTAGCCCTACTAATTACCTTTTGTCTTAGTATGACAACACTTCATGCTGACAATATGAACGACGACAACACTGGCACTGATGACACACAAGTATACGAGATCAACCAAGAAACCATCATGGTTTCCAAGTTAAGATTTGAATATGACCGCCCTCGTATTGTTGTTAAATTAATTTATCCCCAGCTTGAGAGTCACGCAGACAATCAAAGCGTAGAAGACTTCAATAAACTAGTTAATAATGCTCTTAAAGAGGAGATTGCCTCATTTAAACTTATCTTGGAAAAAAACAAGTTAGCCCTAGACAATGGCCCTAAAAATGCAAACAAAACATTAAACAATCTATATATAGACTATAATGCCTCTGTGATTCGCCTAGGAGATGAACCCATTATCAGCCTTAGATTTAGCATACAAGGCTCCATGGTAGGTGCTGCGCACCCCTATCATTATCACCGCACACTCAATTATGATTTAGCAACGGGCGAAAAAATTGAATTAAGTGATTTGTTTCTCCCAGATGCAAGATACCTAGGCGCATTTGCTAATTACACCAGTAATTATTTACTTGGCTACTTAAAAGATAGAAACATGGTGATGAATGGCACAGCGCCCACAGAACATAATTTTAAGAATTGGAATATCAAACCGAATGGCATTTTAATTACCTTTGAGGAAGGACAAGTAGCTGCTCGAGTATATGGAGCACAAACAATACTCATACCTTACACTATGTTAAAGCGCATTATGTCACCCGATTCAGTACTTGCTAACTGTCTAGATCACCAGAAAAAATGTGAAAGAAGTAATTTACTAACGGGCGGCTTTATTGATACTGCAGCCCTGCAGAGAAAAGACAATACTTGGAAAAGAATGGCTATTTCTTTCTAATTGGATTCATACATGTGCTTGATCTCTCATGGCCTACTTCATTTAGCTCATTATGGAAAAGCGTCTTAACTGTTGATACCCGATTTAACAAACGCTTACTTGAACGACTTTCAAGCACCTCAACAACATTTTGGAAAATCTCTTCTAACCTATCTGCTCTTTTCCTTAAACTAGCCAATTGATCATCATAAGTTAGATTTCTTATGTCGTCCGGCAATTTAGTGACATTTTTCACCCTATTTTTAAGGATATTTGCATACTTCATATTGGCAGCTTTTATCTTAAAGAAGCGGCCTAAAAAATTATCGCAATATTTATAATCCTTCAGCTGTCCCTCTAAGGAGCTTGAAAGTGCTGCAATCGATGTGTAATACACAGGAATTTTAGCACGTTCTCTTTGAACAGCTTGATCTTCGTAATACCCAGCATAAGCCTTAGCAGCATGTTGTTTCGCTAATTCTGCCTTTGCCTTTTCTTTTTTTTCATCGCCTGGGACGATAACAAACGGACGATGTGTACGACGCCAAAGATCCGCACCAATTGGCTGATTTGTTTTTTTGGATGGCAGATTATTTGCTGATGCGATTATAGACGACCCTAAGAATCCTATGGTAATTGGCATTCCCCAACAAACTTTGGAATTAAATATATCCTGCAGACGACCACGATCAATCTCCGGCCAACCCGCCACAAGAGATGCTGAAAAAAGGGATTTGACTAAGAGCTGCCTAGAAGAATCTTTAAATTTATAAGACAAGCACTTTTCAATATTTAGGATAGAATCATCGCCTAAAGCCAATTGGCTGATTAAATATTGCAGCTGCATGAAACAAGCACAAGCAAACAAATACTCTTTTGTATTTAACTGCTGCTGGTCAACTTGGCGACACAGAATGGCATCGATATCTTCTTTTTTCATCAGCCATTTAATAATACATAGAATATCATTTTTTATCTGGTCAAGCTCAAAATTAGCTGCTGGCCTAGGCGTCATCTTATATACCCCATCACATATTCCATGAATATTTCAGGTATTATAAGATGCTCACCTTAGGATTTTCTTAAGTAAGGTGACTCTATTTCACACATCTTCTCTTCTATCCACCCCTTAGCTATACTCAAAATCTCTTCCGCACCCTTATGCTCAGGCAGCATCATTGGGCTAATAATCATATGGATAGTACCAGGCTGCTTTATGAATGTACGTCTAGGCCAATAACGACCGGCATTATGTGCAATGCAAATAAAAGGTGATTCTGTGGCAGCAATCAAGCGTGCAGCACCTAATCGATAATTTCCTACTGTGCCAACTGGCACGCGTGTTCCCTCAGGAAAAGCAATAATATCCCGACCTGCCTGCAAACAAGCCTTTCCTTTTTTAATAATCTGCTGCATAGCCGATGATCTATTTTTACGATTAATCGTAATAGGCTGAGAGGCAGCAAATCCCCACCCAAAAAAAAGGCACCCAAAGCAACTCACGTTTAGCAATCATTGCAACATTGCGAAAAATGGTCGGTAGAAAAAAAGTCTCCCAGGTGGATTGGTGCTTACACATCACCACAACCGGCATATCGTTAGGAATATTATCTAACCCTTCTACTCGATATTTAATATGACAGATAAGCCGCAACATCAGCATATAGAAGCGTAACGACGAACAGATAATATAAAAACGCGCAGATAAAGGCAAAATGATAGAAAGCGTTGCCATAGAGCTAACAGTAATAATAAACACGGTAGAGAAAACAGAGAAAATACACGACCGTACAAACAAGTTAAACGAAGAGTAGTGCTTAGTCATTTATACTCTCTCTGACTTAAAATAAATTCAACTGCATGAGCAAGATCAGGAAAATGAGGGATTAAAGCCAATTCTGCATGCTTTTCTAACATACCTTGACCTTTACTTGTCAGTACCAAAATTGGCAAACAGCCAACGTGCTGCGCCAGTTGAATATCTGTTATATTATCACCAATAAAATAGGTACTGGGCAAATCAATATGATATTTTTCCAGCATTTGCTCAAACATACCAGGCTTAGGCTTACGGCAATGGCAAGCTTCTTCTGGATGGTGAGGACAAAAGAAAATCTCTTCTATATACCCACCAACTGCTGCCAACTCGCGCACTAGTTTCTCGTGAATGGCATCCAAGGTTTCAATATCATATAAACCTCTAGCCACACCAGACTGATTAGTTGCAACCAACACACGGAATCCAACTCGATTTAATTGTGCAATTGCCTCTAAACTGCCAGGGATAGCATGCCACTCATCAGGTGATTTGATGTAATAATCCGAATCGAAATTAATAACACCATCTCTATCTAAGATAATAAATGACATGGCCCCCTCCAGCTTGCTTAGTCTATTTTATAGATTAAACCAATTGTAAAAGCATCATTACGTGGCGCAGCCGTTAAATTAACACCATTTACATTACGATTAATTGATTGATATGCCGTAAAGTCATATTCGCCACGCAAATCAACATTCTGCGTTAAGCTAGTTTGCAAACCTAAGCCAAATTGGCCGCCAGTACGAGTCGTGCTTGCTTCGGAGAAACGTGCTCTTGCAACGCCTGCACGTGCAAATGCTAGCGTATGATCACTTAACATCACGCCTGGAATGATACTTGCCGCATAACCATAAGTTGTTTTCAATGCATTGCTATCCGTTATTTCAGCTGTTGCTAATGTGCCGGTTAATTCACCAGCTAAATAAAAACTATCAGAAACAACACCGCCAACGCCCGCGAAGACATTAAACGGCATGCCACGAAAGCCAGAAAAATGATTGCCGGTGGTAGTCGTCACACCAGTACTAATGCCTGCATAAGGAATGACATCAGCGGAAGCAACAGACGATAAGCCTAATAAGACAGCAGAAAAGATTACTTTTTTTAACATAACAGACACTCCCGTTTTAATAGTAAGCCTAAAACATTAACGATAACGATTCAGGCTTTTTTTATTTATTTTTTTCAATGTCGTAAGGCACAAACACTTCGTTTAACTGATTAGTAACACGAATAAAAGTAGTACGTTTAGACAATTCTTTTAATCGATGTGCGCCAACATAAGTACAAGTAGAACGTAAGCCACCCAAAATATCGAGCACCGTATTTTCGACTGGTCCACGATAAGGCACATTGACAGAACGCCCTTCACTCGCGCGGTAGTTAGCCATATTACCATGATGATTCGTCATTGCTTCAGAGGAACTCATACCGTAAAAACGTTTGAATTGTTTATTATTCACCTCTATTACTTCACCAGAACATTCATCATGTCCAGCAAACATACCGCCTAACATAACAAAATCAGCACCCCCAGCAAATGCTTTTGCAACATCGCCTGGCGTCGTACAACCGCCATCTGCGCAAACATAGCCGCCTAAACCATGCGCCGCATCAGCACATTCAATCGTCGCTGATAATTGTGGGTAACCCACACCCGTTTTCTCACGTGTTGTGCAAACTGACCCTGGCCCAATACCAATCTTTACGATATCAGCTCCTGATAAAATTAATTCTTCTGCCATTTCACCAGTCACAACATTACCGGCCATAATGACTGTATTTGGGTAGGTTTCACGCAAGTGCTCAAGACAAGCAACAAAACGCTCAGTATAACCATTAGCAACGTCTAAACAGATGAAAGGGATAGGCGCTATACTCATAATTTCAGCTAACTTTGCAAAATCAGCCTCAGAAATACCAACAGATACCATGCAAAAATTCAGAATCTCAGGATGGGTTTCAACAACTTTACGCCAATCGTCAGGCATTAAAAATTTATCTAGCGCAGTCAAAACATGGTGCTTAGATAATGCGCCTGCCATTTTAAAGGTACCCGTGTGATCCATATTTGCTGCGATCACCGGCACACCTTGCCATGTTGTTCCGGTATGCTTAAAACGAAACTCTCTGTCTAGCATGACTTCAGAGCGTGATTTCAATACACTGCGTTTAGGGCGAATTAATACATCACGGAAGTCCAATTTAACATCATTTTCAATACGCATACTTAAAACCTCACAAGGTAATCGATAATCGGTTTAGGCAATCTTACGCTGAAGTCTCGCATAATAGAACCCATCCATGCCGTGGTGACTAGGTAATATTTGACGGCCCACTGCACAAGCAACACCCCAATCCGCCTTGATTAGCAATTCTTCAGCATCAGGCGTTTTTGAAATAAATCGTTGAATAACATCAATATTTTCTTCCGGAAAGATGGAGCAAGTAACATATAACAACACGCCGCCAGGTGCTAATGTTGTCCATAATGCTTTCAAAAGACGCAATTGTTCAGCAGCCAAGACTCTTATATCCTGGGGTTCTCGCAGTAGCTTAATATCAGGATGGCGCCTCACCACCCCCGTTGCAGAGCAAGGAGCATCTAATAGAATTCGGTCAAATAATTGGCCATCCCACCAACTTTCTGGATCACCTGCATCAGCACAAACGACCTTAGCCTGCTGCTGTAACCGCTTTAGATTCTCGTGAATAGCCTCTATACGCTTCTTATCTTTCTCAATAGCTAAACAAGTTAAGCCCGGCAATTCATACTCTAAAATATGATTTAATTTGCCACCAGGCGCTGCACATGCATCCAATACCACTTGATTAGGTGCCAATTCCAATAAGTCTGCCGCTAATTGCGCGGCACCATCTTGTACAGATATCTCACCTTCTCTAAATCCAGGCAACTCATCAACGGGAACCGCTTGTTCTAATACCAAACCTGTTTGAGTTTCAGGAATAACCGAAGCACCGCCTGTTAATTTTTGCAGATAATCGTCACGCTTGATTTTGGCCTGATTTACCCTAAGGGCAAATGGTGGATGCTCATTATTTGCTAGCAATATTTGCTGCCACTCATTAGGCCACGCCTTCTTAACTGCGTGAATCCACCAACGCGGATGAGCAAAGTTAGCTTCTTCATCTAACGCTATCTCTGTCACTAAGCTTTTTTCTTGTCGCAGGTATTCACGTAAAATTGCATTTAATAAACCACGAGCCCATGGTTTTTTAAGTTTTTCTACTGCATTCACTGTTTCAGAAACAGCGGCATGCGATGGCACTCGCATATCCGTTAACTGATACAAACCAACTAATAACAGTGCATGCACATCAGTGTCTTCAGCATTCATTGGTTTTTTTAATAAGCGACTTAAAATAAAATCGAGCTTATCATAGTAGCGACAAACGCCATAACATACTGCCTGCACAAATGCTTTGTCGCGCTGAGTAGTCAATGTTGCCAGCCTAGGCTCCAAACAATCAGCTAATGAACGACCATTCGCCACATCATTAATTGTTTTTGCTGCTATCCATCTAAGATTCATACTAATACCCGCGTTTTTTCTAATTCTTCTTGTCTTGCATTATAAAAATCAGCAATCGAGACAGCCTTACTGCCTGGTAGCTGGACATGTAGTAATCGCAATACACCTTTACCTGTTGCAACATCAACCCCTTCACGGCTAGCTGCAATAATCGTACCTGGAACTGCTGGGGTAGTATTTTCTAGAGTTTTTGCCATCCAAATACGCAATGGCTGATCTTGCCATGTCGTTTGACAAATAGGCCAAGGATTAAAGGCACGAATACGATATTCGATTTCTTCCGCTGGCAATGACCAATCAATAACAGCTTCTTCTTTAGTAATCTTAGCAGCATAAGTTGCTAACGCATCATCTTGAACAATAGGCTTTAGCTGGTTTAATGCTAACAAATTTAGTGTCTCAATTAAATTATCAGCACCCTGCTTGGCCATTTTATCATGCAAGGTTTGTGTTGTTTCATCAGATGCTAAGGTGTAATGGCTCTGCAATAACATAGGGCCAGTATCCAAGCCTTTATCCATTTGCATAATCGTCACACCAGTTTCTTTATCACCAGCGAAAATCGTACGCTGTATAGGTGCGGCACCTCGCCACCGAGGCAATAAAGAAGGATGGATATTAATACAGCCATGCGGCGGGATAGCCAACACAGCCTCTGGCAATAACATACCGTAAGCGGCTACCACCATTACATCAGCATTCAATGCCTGTAACTCTGCTTGTACAGTGGGATCTTTTAAGGTACTTGGCTGATAAATAGGAAGATCATGCGCTAACGCTAACGTCTTAACAGCGCTAGGTGTTAATTTTAATCCTCGACCAGATGGCTTATCCGGTTGCGTGTAGACAGCAATAATTTCATGGTGTGATTGCAACAGTGCCTGAAGCGCTGCGGCAGCAAATGCCGGCGTACCGGCAAAGACAATACGTAAAGTTGGAATATTCACGGAACTTCCTAGCGTTGTTGATGCTTAGCAATTCTTGTTTTAATACGATCTTGTTTTAAGCGTGATAAGTGATCTACAAATAAAATACCATTAAGATGATCAATTTCGTGCTGTATACAAACAGCCATTAAGCCATCAGCATCCAATTCAATTGGGTTACCATCTAAATCAGTGCCACGCATTTTCACTTTCGCTGCACGCTTCACCTTATCCCAAGCACCATCCACCGATAAGCAACCTTCACCCTCATATACCTCGCCTTCTTGGCTAATAATTTCAGGATTAACAATACACATAGGTTGATCGTGGTTTTCTGACACATCCATGGTAAATAAGCGTTGATGAATATTCACTTGAGTTGCAGCTAGGCCAACGCCTTTTGCAGCATACATGGTCTCGTACATATCAGCGACTTGGGCACGTAAAATATCATCAACCTTGGTAACAGGAGACGCTTTTGTTCTCAACCGAGGATCAGGGTATTGAAGGATATCCAATATGGCCATGGTTTATCTGCTCGCTTTATTTAAAAAAAAGCCATTATATGCAAAAAATGATCATTATCCAATCAATACTTTCTAATAATGCTGGCTGTGACAAAAAAATAGCCACCCATTTAGCTGGACGATGATGACCTGATCAGCACAAGCCGCCACCTTAACCTAACTAATCACTTGTACCAGCCCTGCCCTATATTGCTGCAACGCTTGCTCAGGCTCATTTAACTGCTCTAATAACTTCCCATAAGCCAAAGACGCTTCTGGATACGACCCCAATGCTAAACATTTTTCAAAATAATCTTTGGCCTTACCCCAAAGAGCGGCTTGGACACAAAACTTACCCAACATATAAAAGAGTACCGGCTCAGCACCGTACATCTTTAACCATGCACCAGCTATTACCAATTGACGATTAATATTAGTGAATGGCAAATTAGCATAAATTTCAGCAAGCTCAGGATGCCAACTAATTTTGAGTGCTTTACGAATCAGCTCTTCTTGTTCTTTGGTGTTAGTAAAACGATTTAGCTGCTTTACATACGCATTAATAACAGCATGATGCTTCCTAAGATAGCGAGGTGTATCGTGCCAAATGGCATGCAATTCATCCAAAGTGACATGATTTGCTTGTCGTAGCAGCTCAACATAGATATTTTTTTCAAACAGCTCATGCTGTTCGTTGTTCAATACACGTGCTTTACGCAAACGTGGTAATAACGACTTTAACCCCCTCCAATCACCTAAACGTACTAATACCTTTTCCTGCAACGCCAATATACGAGGATGCTTAGACGAACGCTCTTGCAAATGGCGCAAAGTAGCTGCTGCTTGCTCAAGCTGATCTTCTTTCAGCTCTAACTCAGCCTGCGTGATTCCTATTGCCAACGCTGCATCAGGCACTATCTGGTAGGCCTTTTTAATATACTCATCTCGCCTATCTAACGCTTTCAATTCCTGAGCAGCACGCGCTGCTCCGAGATAATTCATCAAAGGATCAATTGATTGATTTACTCCCGCCAACAACAAACGCTCCGCCTTTTTAAAACGACCTTCAATTAATAAGGCTAAGCCATGCTGAGTCTTGTTATAAGACTTATGTTCTTGGTGAATACGCAACCAGTTCTTTAGCTTGAACCAAAAGAAGTTTAATTTATCTACACCTGTAATCAGCAAATAAAAAATACCTAGCGCGATTAGCGTTGCAATCAATGCAAACCAAAGTGGCATTTGCACCATCCAAGGCTGATACATTACCAAAACATAGCCAGGATGACGCATAATTTCCACACCCAGCCAAACTGACGCCACTAGCAATAATAAGAAAACGATTAAACGTATCATAGACGATCTCCTTTACCGCTGTTGAGCGACAAAATAAGCATCAAATAAACGCAATGTCTCAGATAAACTAGCAGAAGGTGCCTCTACATTTTCTTTTTGCAACTCCGCTAAACTCTGTAACATATTCTTGGTTTCGGATGCTTCCTGTAAAAAATATGTCTTTGTCCAAGCAACACAGCGTGCAAGACTATCCTGATAAACTTGATTATTTCTATGCAATACACCCCACATTGCATCTTCTAATTGAGCATGGAGATTTTGATATAAAAATGTTTTCTCTTCTGGCATGACCAAAGGTGTATCGTTTGCGCCAACTTTTCTCACTATCACAATCTTACGCAATGCATCCCAAGAGCGATCTAATCCTGATTGCCACCAAGCTGCATTCGCTGGTGTCTTTGTTGGTACAAAACCATTTTCCACACCCAGAGGACTAGCGGGCAAAGGCAACTGCACGACTTGGCCAGATAACGCTGAAAGACGAACATACAAACCAGTCACATCTACTTCTGGCAATGCTTTCAAATTAGTAATGTCATTTGCAAGTGCCTGACGCAAATCAAATAAAGCACTATCATTAATGGCTTGTAGAATTTGGTCTGCTTGTTGTAGCAAGGTTAAAGCCAACACCACATTATGCGTAAATTGCACATGATCATTCGCCAGCTTTGTTAAATACTGCGCTTCTGCTACCTGCCATTTTTCCACATCACCTTTTTGCGCAGCCTGCCACTCATTAATCATACGCTCTTGTTTATCTGATAATTCAGCTGATTTTTCGTTAGCCTGTTTAAGATCAACTAGATCTTTCTTCATTACTGTTATATCAGCTTTAGTTTCGGACTGCAGAGGAAGTAAAATCTGTCTTAACTGTTCTGTTCTGACTATGTTAAACGCAATAAGTGCTAAAAATATTACTATCATGACAAAACAAATAAATGTGCTGCCACGTGAACAACGCGTTTTTTTTACTGATTGGTCCGATGGGCGTATTTCGTCTGTTGTATTTTGCATAAGACTTCCTTTTTTTGTTCTAACACATCGAGAATAGCATGGTGACTCGCTTGGTCTGCTACCCATATTGTCTGATAACCTAAATCCTTAGCAAGCGTTTTAATTCGCTCACTCACCACAATTAACGGCAAAGCATGCAAACTAGCTACTTGCTTTTCACCTATCAATGTTTCTAAATGACGCATCCCATCGCAAGAAGTACATACAATCACATCCAAAAACCCTGCACTTAGTAAATCCAGCGTTGGCTGCATATCCAATACGGGTAACATCCGCCGATAGGTTGCCCACATCGTAACGCGCGCTTCTCGATTTGTTAAGACATCTTGCAAGATTTCACGGCCATTGACACCCTTAACAATAGTAACAGCTAGCCCTGCCACTCGTTTAAACTCAGGCAATGCTAGCAAGCAATCAGCTCCTTCACCTTGTTCTGGATAAATAGCCAAATAGCCCGCCTCTTTCAAAGCCTCTGCCGTACCTTTACCAACAGCCGCAAAATGAACAGTTGCTGGCAAATCCGGCCATGCCTGCCTAATATAAGGTACACTGGTCCAAACAGCTCTGGGACTAGTAAAAATCAGCCAATCCTGCTCATTCAAAGAAGCTAAAATGGCTTGCATGTTGTTTTGCTCTACAGGCGCAAAAGTAATCGTAGGCAAATAATGCGTCTTGAATTGGTGTTTTTCTAAGACCGCACACAAATCAAATCCTTGTGGATCTGGTCTAGTCACTAACACCGACAATGTTTGTGGTAATTTATTCATAAAATTCTTTTAAAATATGAATAGCGCCTTGCTCTGATAATTGCTTTGCAGCATGCTCGCCTAGTTCTTGAGCCGTAGCAAGCTCACCCACCACCGTCGTACGCAATACCTTGGTTGCATATCGATTAGAAACCATGCCACGCAAAGTTAATTGATGCTGATGTATATCAGCAAAAGCAGCAACAGGCACCTGACACCCCCCGCCCAATGCTCTACACATCGCCCGTTCAGCCGTGACGCAAACTGCTGTTTTTGCATCATTTAGGACGGAAATTAAGGCCAATACGGCTTCATCCCCATCACGACATTCTAGCCCCAATGCCCCCTGACCGGCTGAAGGTAAAGAATCCTCGGTCGATAAATAACTTTTGATGCGATCTCCTAGCCCCATACGCTTTAATCCTGCCGCCGCTAGAATAATGGCATCATAGTCACCGTCATCTAACCGTTTTAAACGTGTATGAATATTGCCACGAAGGTTCTTAAGCTCAACATCAGCACGTAACAATCGCAACTGTGTCTGTCGACGCAAACTGGATGTGCCAAGTACCGCATGCTGTGGTAATTGCATTAAGGATTGATAGTGATTAGAAACAAACACATCTCTGGGCTCTTCGCGCTTGGTAATCACGGGTAAAATTAACCCAGGTGGCAGATCCATAGGCACATCTTTCATAGAATGAACAGCAATATCCGCTCGTCCATCTAGCAAAGCCTCTTCCAACTCCTTAACAAACAATCCCTTACCGCCTATACTGGTTAAAGTGACATCCAGCCTTTTATCAGCTTGCGTTGTGATGCCTAAAAAATCAACAGACAAGTGTGGATGCGCAGACAATAACTGGTCTCTGACCAGCTCCGCTTGTCGAATAGCCAAAGGGCTTTCACGGGTTGCGATGGTTAGTTTTCGTTTGGTCATGATGAAATCTTATATATTTATAGGTAAACCTGAGCCCTAGCATACACTGCCAGCCAGTCGCTGTCATTCCTGCTTCCCATTTGACTTGAATACACTATAATGTTTTCTCAAAAAATATCAGGGGATGCATCATTATGTCCAAAAAAAGCTTCTTAATGGATCTTGCTGCACAATTAACGGACGCTCTTCCCACGCACGTTAATACACTCAAACAAGACTTTGAGAAAAATTGCCAGGCGATTTTGTCCAAAGCCTTTACTAAATTTGACCTTGTGACACGCGAAGAGTTTGATACACAAACAAAAGTATTACAGCGCTCACGTCAAAAATTAGAAGCCCTAGAAAAGAAAATTCAAGAGTTAGAATCCCATGGAAAATGAATTATTTCCAACCTTCACCAATAAAGATTTCGAGATCATTGATAGAGAAGTGCTCTATCAAGGCGTATTCCGCCTGGCACGTTATCACATTCGGTATCGCATGTTTAACGGTGGCATGAGCGATGTGGTAAGCCGAGAAGTATTTGAACGTCGTTCAGCAGCCGCCTTGCTACCCTACGACCCCATCTTAGATCGCGTCGTTTTGATAGAACAGATTCGCCCCGGTATCATGAGCAGCGGAGCAAGCCCCTGGTTAGTCGAAATTGTAGCCGGCGTATTAGGTGAAAACGAACCACCGGCGGAAGTGGCAAAACGTGAAGCCCTTGAAGAAGCAAACTGCGAAGTCATGGATATGTGTCCCATTACCGAATACTTTGTCAGCCCAGGTGGCAGTGATGAATACATCAGTATCTACTGCGGACGTGTCGATGCCAGCCATGCTGGTGGTATATTTGGTTTACCAGAAGAAAGTGAAGATATCCGCGCTTTCACAGTAAGCGCTGATGAAGCATTTACTTTATTAAAACAAGGCAAGCTGAAAAACGCGCCTACAATTATTGCATTACAATGGTTACAACTAAACCGTGCATGGTTAAGAAATTTATGGCAGGTCACATGAGCACAGCTAAAAACAAAGCGAAACAAGCTTACAATGCAGAAGCAATTGAAGTATTAAGCGGACTAGAACCAGTTCGCCGACGTCCTGGTATGTATACTGACACCACCAGCCCCAATCACCTAGCCCATGAGGTGATTGATAACTGCGTGGACGAAGCACTGGAAGGTCATGCTAATCGCTTGGATGTGATTTATCACAAAGATGGCTCGCTAGAAGTGATCGATAATGGTCGCGGCATGCCAGTTGATAAGCATCCAGAAGAAAAAGTATCAGGTGTAGAGTTAATTTTAACACGACTACACAGTGGTGCGAAATTCTCTAATAAACAGTATAAGTTTTCTGGCGGCCTACATGGTGTCGGTATTTCTGTTGTGAATGCACTTTCTAAAAAGCTTGAAATCACTATCAAGCGAGGAGGAGAAATATATGCCATCTCCTTCGCTCACGGCGACAAAACAAAAGAATTAAATGTGATAGGTAAAGCCGCAAAAGGCGAAACAGGTACCAGCGTCCATTTTTGGCCAGAAGAGAAATACTTTGACTCTGCAAAATTCATCACCAAGCAATTAAGGCATACGCTGCGCGCTAAAGCTGTCCTTTGCCCAGGTTTACATGTCACCTATACAGACCAACATTCTGGTGATAAAGAAGAATGGTATTACGAAAATGGTCTCAGCAATTACTTGGATGAGGCAATTGGTGATGTCGAGCGCTTACCAGAAACACCCTTCCTTGGGTCATTTGCCAGTGACAGGGAAGCAGTTGACTGGGCAGTTTGCTGGTTGCCTAATGGTGGCACCGTTGTCAGTGAAAGCTATGTTAACTTAATCCCGACTGCACAAGGCGGCACCCATGTGAATGGGTTCAGAACTGGTTTAGCAGATGCATTACGTGATTTTTGTGAATTTCGTAATTTACTACCGCGTGGTATCAAATTAGTTGCCGATGACATATGGGATCAATGTGCTCATATTATCTCTGTCAAATTACACGACCCACAATTTGCAGGGCAAACAAAAGAACGTTTATCTTCCCGTGAGTGTGCAACCTTTGTAGCTGGCGTGGTAAAAGATGCCTTTAGTTTATGGCTGAATCAACATGTCGCTATCGGCGAAGCGTTAGCGTCACTCGCCATCAATAATGCGCAAAAACGATTAAAAGCATCACAAACAGTCACTCGTAAAAAAGTAACAACAGGCCCAGCATTGCCCGGCAAATTGATTGACTGTTCTCAGCAAGATTTAAAACGCAGCGAATTGTTTTTGGTTGAAGGTGACTCTGCAGGTGGCTCAGCTAGGCAAGCCCGTAACCGCGAATTCCAAGCAGTCATGCCCTTACGTGGTAAAATTTTAAATACCTGGGAAGTCGATTCAGGTGATATTTTATCCTCCCAGGAAATTCATGATATTTCTGTAGCAATTGGCATGGACCCTGCATCAGATCAACTAGACGGATTACGCTATGGCAAGATTTGCATCTTAGCGGATGCGGACTCTGACGGAAACCATATTGCAACGCTACTATGTGCTTTATTTGTGAAACACTTTAGACCACTAGTTGAAGCAGGACACGTTTATATTGCCATGCCGCCACTATTTCGTATCGATCATGGTAAAGAAGTCTATTACGCATTAGATGAAGCAGAAAAAGAAGGCATCATCGATAAACTAATCGCCAGTGCTAAAGATAAAAAACCTAAATACAATGTTATTCGGTTTAAAGGATTGGGTGAGATGAACCCTATGCAATTACGTGAAACCACCATGGATCCAGACACAAGACGTTTAATGCAATTAGTCCTTAACAAAGATGACAAAGCCGAGGAAATGCTGGACATGTTATTAGGCAAAAAACGTGCCTCTGATAGAAAATCATGGTTAGAAAGCAAAGGTAATTTGGCAGAAATCGTTTAGCACTCAGAATAAAAGAGATTATTTATGGCAATAAGCAATGTAGAACACATACCCGTCTATGAATATGCTGAAAAGGCATATCTGGACTATTCCATGTACGTTATCCTGGACCGTGCCCTTCCACATATCGGTGACGGTCTAAAACCCGTACAACGTCGCATTATTTACGCAATGTCTGAGCTAGGCTTAAAAAATGTTTCTAAATTTAAAAAATCAGCGCGTACCATTGGTGACGTATTAGGTAAATTCCACCCACATGGTGATATGGCTTGTTATGAAGCGCTGGTATTAATGGCACAGCCCTTCTCTTATCGCCATCCATTAGTAGAAGGCCAAGGTAATTTTGGCTCCGCTGATGATCCTAAATCATTTGCTGCTATGCGTTATACTGAATCACGTTTATCTGCTTATGCTGAAGTACTACTTGCAGAAATTGAAGCAGGCACGGTGGATTGGGTACCCAATTTTGATGGTACGATGCGAGAACCTGCTTTACTACCCGCACGCCTCCCTAATGTATTATTAAATGGCACAACAGGTATTGCTGTTGGGATGGCAACTGACATCCCGCCACATAACTTGAGAGAAGTCGTGAATGCACTGGTTCACCTGTTAGATAATCCAAAAACAACCTTTGATGAAGTATGCGAATTTATTCCTGGGCCAGATTACCCAACAGATGCTGAAATTATTACCTCTAAAGCAGATATAAAACAAATGTATCGTACAGGCAATGGTGCTGTGCGTATGCGTGCCGTTTACACAGTAGAAAATGATGAGATCATTGTCACAGCCTTACCACACCAGGTATCTGGCGGAAAAATACTAGAACAAATTGCACAACAAATGCAGGATAAAAAGCTACCGTTAGTTTCTGATTTACGTGATGAATCTGATCACGAAAATCCAACACGGCTAGTAATTATTCCTCGCTCTAATCGTGTTGATACTCAAGCCTTAATGGATCACTTATTTGCAACAACTGACCTTGAAAAGAGCTATCGTGTAAATTTAAACATGATAGGTTTGAATGGTCGCCCACAAGTTAAAAACTTGCTGCAAATTCTAAATGAATGGTTAGATTATCGTTCGGAAACTGTCACACGTCGTTTACAACATCGCTTAGATACGATTAATCATCGCTTACATATTTTAGAAGGTTTAATTGCTGTTTATCTCAACTTGGATGAAGTCATTAAAATCATCCGTAAAGAAGATGAACCCAAGCCTGTCTTGATGAGCAAATTTAAGCTGAGTGAAGAGCAAGCAGATGCAATCTTAGATACAAAATTGCGTCATTTAGCTCGCCTTGAAGAAATGCAAATCCGTAAAGAACAAGGCTTATTAAGTAAAGAACGTGATGAAATTGAAAAAACATTAGGCTCTAACAGCCGCTTAAAGAAATTAATTCGCCAAGAATTAGTTACCTTAGCTGATAAATATGGCAATAAACGCAAATCGTTATTGATTGAGCGCAAAGAAGCACAAGCCATGAAGGAAACTGAGATTATCCCAACAGAGCCTATTACCGTCGTACTTTCTAACAAAGGTTGGATACGTTCTGCAAAAGGCCATGAAATCGACCCAACAACGCTAAACTATAAAGCGGGCGATGAGTTTTTAAGCGCAGCCATCGGTAAGAGCAATCAAACAGCTATGTTCTTAGACACCTCTGGACGATCCTACGGTGTTCCGGCACATACACTTCCTTCTGCTCGTGGCCAAGGTGAGCCATTAACAGGTCGTTTAAACCCGCCACCAGGCGCTACATTCACCACCGTATTAATGGGAGAACCTGAGCAATTACTAGTACTAGCATCTGATGCGGGTTATGGCTTCATTGTAAGAATGGAAGAATTGCCCACCAAAAATCGTGCGGGTAAAGCATTATTATCACCGCCCAAAAATGCCTTTGCTTTAGCTCCTAAACTAGTGAGCAATATTGAAAAGCAATTCCTAGCCGTTGTCACAAATGCAGGCCATCTATTAGTATTTCCACTCAATGAATTGCCTCAGCTAACCAAAGGTAAGGGAAATAAATTAATTAGCATTCCTAGTGACAAAGCCGCTAGCAGAGAAGAAATTGTGATGGACATTGCTGTTTTAAATAGCGATCAAAACCTATTGATTGTTGGTGATGGCAAACCATTTACATTAAAACCCGCAGACTGGAAAAACTTTGTTGGTGAAAGAGCTAGGCGCGGAAACAAATTACCGCGTGGTTGTCGGCAGGTGGTAAAACTAAGAGTAGAGTAATGCTAGTCTAACTAACCTATTCAAAAATGGTCTTAGGTAACCACTTGCTGGCATTTATGGGTCTTACCGGCGTTGTTGCAGATTTTCCTTCTACCTTGTCGTGGCGCGACTTGATCGCGCCATCCAGGCTTTCTCTGCATAGCTTCACTAACAGGCAAGCCTAATGTATTCATTTTACTCATGATATAAACACAATCGTTTTAAATCTTATCAAGATTTAAAAAGTAACGAGTCGCTTTAAGTTCGCCAGTTCGTTTGAGAATATTTTTTTTCACCAAGTCATTCAAATCTCTGGTTGTGGTAGCGATCGGTGCACCTGTTATACTCATATAATTTTTAGCACTTAAACCACCTAAAAATCCGTCTGGTCCAGCATGAAATAATTTTAATAAAACTTTTTCTTGCCTTGAATTAATTTTCCCTTCTGCTTCGGCTAAAATAATAGATTTCTTAATAATAAAATCTATATACAAATAGGTACTTTGTTGCGCTTCTAAAGCGATGTTAGCAAACCAGATCAGCCAAGATGTTAGATCTAAGGTTTTACTTGCTAAACCTAATTGTTGATAGTATTCCTTTCTCTTTTTTAATAGTATTTTTGACAATACTGTCATGACTGGTTTTGAAAATCCTTGTGATAAAGCTTTTTCTGCTATAGCTCGCCCTATTCTTCCATTCCCATCTTCAAAAGGATGGATACTCTCAAACCATAGGTGAGCTATTCCTGCTCGAGTTAATGCGGGTAACGATGCTGCTCCGACTGGAGAACTCCTTTCAAACCAATCAATGAATTGCTCCATTTCAGCCAGAACACGTGCTGAGGGGGGAGCTTCAAAATGGACCTTTCGATCATAATCGGGTCCAGAAACAATTTGCATTGCTTCTTTATGCTTACGATATTGACCAATATGTTCTAAATGCTGGCTTGCGCCCATTAAAAATTGATGCCATTCAAATAAAATCTGATGTGTTAGCGGACTAGAAATCGCTTGGTACAAATTAACCATCATTTTAGCGATCCCCTGCTCTGCCCTACTCGCTCTATGTGCTTCAGTAAATAAGCCTAACTCTTTTTTTATAGAAGATTGAACACTATCCCTGTTTAAATATTCCCCCTCTATTTCTGAGCTATCCAACGCATCTGCACACATTAAGTCAATAACTAAATTCTGTTTACCTTCATGAGAAATATGTCGCGAAGAGCCGATAATAATACCTGCATTCTCAGTAAAAGACTGCTCAAGCACAGCTAACTTACTAGATTCCCAAGTAAAATTTGGCCAATTTTCAAGCTGCCAATTCCATTTCATGATTAATAACCCCACACTTTATTAATCATAATATAGCATAATTATGATTAATAAAGTATAGCTTTATTAATCACTGCCTAAAGTGAACAACCTAGCATTTATGGGTCTTACCGGTGTTGTTGCAGATTTTCCTTCTACTTCGTCGTGGCGCGACTTGATCGCGCCATCCAGGCTTTCTCTGTATAGCTTCACTAACAGGCAAGCCTAATATATTCATCCTATTAATGATGTAACAACGAATAAGCAAATTTTTCTTTTGATTTTCTAATTGATGAGCTCTTATTTGATCTTCAAGGATAGATTTCATGTGAGACATCATTATTTCAGCTAAAGAGCGTCTGTGATATTAATTAGCTTCTTTCCATCATTTTAATCGTTTTCACCTCGGCCTATTTCTGTGATGGCTGCATCTCCTGGATGGCGCGATCAAGTCGCGCCACGACAAAGCAGAAGGAAAATCCGCAACAACGCCGGTCTTACCTCACGTCATTAGATACAGCTACCTAACTATATCTTCCTCCTACCCCAACCCCGGCTACTAAACCATTCTTCGCCATACGTAACAAAAATCTCTTCGCCTTTTTTAATGTTGCGAGTAGCTTTAATTGTCACGACACGCTGCTTAATATTAAGCTTATAATCTGCATTAGGATCATCAGAATGATTGTAAATACAGCCATAACCTAAAAACATTGCGTATTTACCTTTGGCATCGAAGTAGTAATCTTCCAAGACTTTATCGCCACCCTTGGAAATGAGCATGTAACACTCTTCTATTAGCTCGCCTTTCTTGATTGCTTTACCAGCAAAGACACCATAACCGTGAACGCTAGATTGCTTCACGGTTAGTTTATTTTGAAATAGTTCTTTTTTCATAGGGGCACTTGTCGTTAAAAAGTTACCCCATATTAACTATTTTTATAACGAAGGAGAATAAGAAGTTTCAGATTTTTCTGATTTAGGCTGTACTGCACCGAACAAACCAGCCGCATTTAAAGTAGCTTGGCGTTCACGCATCAATTGGCTTGGCTCCACAATGACAACCTCTTTAGGTGGTAACGGTTTATTACCACACATGGATTGCATTAATGTGGTCAGTCGACTTTTAAATAAATCATCGGTCACAGCACCAGACTCTGCGCAGACTTCCTTTGCTTCTTTAGCTCTTACAACACTTAAATTAACACTAGCACCAGGTAGTACCTTATTCATTGCAGCCATGGCTTTTCTTTCATCTAATTTCGGTGCAGTAGAGGCCAACAAAGTAAGCTCATTATTTCTTACCCTTTGGTCTTTCACCCTAACAATATACTCCCTCATAGCGGCATCATAGGCAATTTTTGCCACCCTATTAGCTTCGCTATAAAGCTCATCCTCTTCTAACATGATACGAGAATGATTTAAAGCTGGATTAAGCTCTACCAGTTGGCTTAACACCTTTGCTCGCTGGATAGATAGCGCATCCGCTTGATCTCTTAAAGGCTTTAATAAAGCATCATTAGTTTTTAGCCTTTCATTTTCTGCCTTTATCCATTCTCTTCGTTTATCTGCAGAAAAATCCAAGGTAGGTATAACCTTTATTCGATGTTTGTGTGGTTCTATCGTTTCTCTTTCTTTTTCTGCGAGATCTGCATGTAGTATTCTTATCTGATTTTCTATCTCTTTTAGCTGATGATTTAGTTGTATACGCTTAGTGATACAGCTATCAAGCAATTTACATAGCTGCTTTAGCTGCCTTGCAGATAACTGCACTTCATGATCATACCCTTTTAAGTGATTTAGAAGCGCTTTCATTAATAATGTATTAGCCGACCCTTCATACCAAGTACCATCTTCTTTATCGAATATCTTCTTAACGGGCGCAAAGGCTGCTGATTCTGTTAACGATGTCTTTCTATTTTCTATTAGCGCGTTAGCATCTAAAAAGTCTTGACCTCGACTTCTTAAGGCAAATAAATAGTATGCTGCACTCCACAACCACGACTGGTTGGGCGCATTATAAGAACTACCAGCTTCATTAAAGATCTCTGCCAATTCTTCAGAGGTAATTGAATAAATCATGTGCGCCAAATCATAAGCTGTTTGAGCAGGGATTGCTTCTGGATTAATTAATAAAGGATCTCTAACAATAGCCATATTCTTCTCCTTGAACACTTCTATGCTACACAAATTTTCTTAAGATTATTTTAAGAAATACTCTATGCATGCCTGGCTTCATTATGCGCGCAAAAAAACCTGGGATTCAATCAGTATTTACCACTTAACCATTTAGTAATGACCAAGGCCAACTCTTTACTAACTATTTTGTTGAGATAAATACCAATATGGCCTGACGCTAAACATTGCTCAGTATATTGTTGCGGGGAGATATGTTGCTTTAATGCAAGACTACTAGACTTAGGGACAATATCATCGTCATCAGCAATAATATTCAATATATCTGATTTAATATGCCTTAGCTCAACAAGCTTACTGTCCAAATATAACTCATTCTTAATGAGCTTATTATCCTGATATAAATTTTTAATCAATTGCTTAAACGCCAACATAGATTGATTCGGTGTGTTTTTAAGCCATTTTTCTACCAATAAGAATTGGTCGGTATATGCTTTATTATCCAATTGACCCAATAAATTAAGATATTTTTCACCCACTAATTCAAATGGACGTAAGCTAATAAAAAAATTAGACAGCCAATCACCGGGGATATTTTCTTCTATTAAATCAAGATCAATATGTTTTGCTATCTTTGCGATAGGATGATTGCCTGCATGAAAATCAACCGGGGTGGTTAATAAAATTAATTTATCCACCTTATCATATAAAGCAGCATAACAAAGACTAAACAATCCTCCTTGACAAACACCCAACATATTCAGCTTATCTATTTGATGCTGGCTAATAATCATATTGACTGCTGCATCTATATCATGACCAATATAAGCATCAAGACTAATATGCTTTTCTGAGCACGCAGGCTCAACCCAGACAACTAAATATACATCTTGGCCATCATCTAATAACGATTTAACTAGAGAGTAATTAGGATGCAAATCCAAAATATCTGGCTGATTAATCGTAGAAAAAATAATTAATAATGGTTTTTTTTTATTAATCCTGTGAGATTGATAATGGTACAACTGAATATGCTGGTTGCTAAATATCAAACATCTAGGCTGCTGCTCAAACTCAAGCATTGTTATTGTTTGCAACAATGCTTGAGCATGTAGCATTTTCTCTAAATAATGATCATTATTTATCGCCATGATAAGATTTCCAGAATTTCATGGCTGTATTCACAAAATCGCCATAAGCTTCCTGGTATTTTTGATTTTTTAATGATTCTTGATAAATAGACTGGCAACAAGCAAGCCACATTTCATATAACTCTTTTGTACTTTTAACAGGATCATTTTCTCTGGTGCGCCTTATCCACTCTTGCAACAGCATATCACCTGCTTCTGCAGATACTTGAGCAATGCTCTGCCAATACTGTGCAAATATTTCCTGATTTTTACTCAAATGAGAAAAGTCCCACTGCTTTTTCATACTCTCTAACCATTCATGCACTTGCTCTGCATGCTCTTCAGGATTAACTGATTGATTAGTTTCAAACAGCTTTTGTAAATGTTTATTAGCCGACTCATAAAAAGCGCGGCTTTGATTTAACCAAATACTATACCAATCCGTAAAATCATTTTTAGAATGCTGATCCTTGCTCATATTATCCCCTTAAAATAACGCTGCTTGTTTCTTCCTAAATTCATTATGCAATATAGCAAATGCACATGAAGCCGTACTTAAATGAATATCATTAATATGGCTCATCAGCACAGGCACCTTAGCACCCAATACTAGACCGGCATTTTTAGATTCTGCTAAGTACTCAAGTTGCTTAGATAAAATATTACCTGTTTCTACATTAGGCACAATTAACACATCAGCATCGCCAATAACCGGTGATTGTATGCCTTTTGCTTTAGCTACCTCGGCTGAAATGACATTATCAAATGTTAAAGGTCCATCTAATACACCACCTTGGAGCTGACCTCTATCAGCCATTTTACATAATGCTGATGCATCAACAGTAGAGCGCATTGAATGGCTAACGGTATCAACACCAGCAAGTATTGCTACTTTTGGCAACTCAACACCTAATGCTTTAGAAAAATTAATCGCGTTTTGTGTGATAACTCGCTTAACATCTAAGGAGGGATCAATATTAATTAATGTATCAGATAAGATAAGCGGTTTACGATAAGTAGGTACATCCAGTACTAAGGCATAACTCATATGATGATTCAGTAAAAGGCCTTTATCATGCTTGCTAAGCGCACGCAATAAATCATCTTTTGTTGCACCACCTCTGATGATCATGCCTATTTCATCTTGCCGTGCTAACTCTATTGTTTTAGCAATCGCAGCGCCAGCATGCTCAATGTCAATCAATTGATACGCACTAATATCTAACTCAGCCTCTTTTGCCGCCTGTTTAATTAATGATTCAGGGCCAATTAAAACAGGAACAATCATTTCTTCTTTAGCTGCCAATACAATTGCTTGTATTATTTTTTTATGGACAGGAAAAATAACGCCAGCTTTTAAAGGACCATGCGATTTAGCCTGTTTGATATACTGATCAAAAAGGGAATGGGGACGACGTAAAGCAATTTGTGGTAGTTCAACTTTAGGGCGGCGATTTTTTTTCGTTGGCGCAACAATCTCAGCCTGCCCCTCCATCACTACTTCACCCAATTGATTTTTACATTCACAAGCAAATGTAATGCGATTCTTTTCTGGCTTTTTTTCAGCAGCTGTGACTGAAACCGTCAGTGTATCGCCGATGGCAACAGGCCGCTTAAATCGCAATGTTTGGCCAACGTAAATAGTACCGGGACCTGGCAATTGGGTACCTAATACGGTGGAAATTAAAGCACCACCCCACATACCATGACCAATGATTTTATGAAACATATCGCTATTTGCATATTCAACATCGACATGGGCGGGATTAATATCGCCAGACATGATAGCAAAAACGTGAATATCTTTTTCAGTGAGTGTTCTCACTAAATTAGCTGTATCACCCACCTGAATCTCATCGAAAGTTCGATTTTCCAAGTATTCCATCGTTATCATCCTTGATTGATTGAAAAAATACTACGTTGCTATTTTATTTCGGTTTGAATCCTGATTTTGATTCAGATTCAGATTTATCTTGATCAGCTACTGCTTCATTTGATTTAAATCTGTCGGCCAGCCAACTCGCGGCTCTCCCCATCATACCACTCACCATTGTAGAAAGCCCATCGTGCTGAAAAGAATCAGCCCCATGCTCTTCTATTGCTTCAATTTCATTTACTGTTTCTTTAGCTGAATCATTATCACTTTTCATATCTGGATAGGGCTGGCTATCTGCTACTAATGGTAGCCCACTTTCAGCTGGCAATTGATAAGTATAAGTAGCGCCATCCTTTCCATCTAGCCCCTTAATTTGTACATTAGCTTTGTTATCAGTCAATTCCTGAGACAAAGCAGCAACCGCTAAGTTAAAAATCTCATATGCTTGCTGATCTTTAGGTGTAATCACTATCTTTTTACCAGGTTTAGCTGCCATAAATGCTTTAATAGCAGAAACCGCTACATGAATATCATTATCTTTAGTAAATATTCTTTGTCTTTGAATTTCAAAGGATCCCTTCTTTTCATTGTTCACCATAACATCGACAACCACTGCTTCTAACTGGTTAGATGATTTATTTACTCTATCTTCAAAGGCAAGCGTTATTTTCTTGCTTTCTAAATCAAAAGCATTAATTGCTCTGATTTTTCCCAGTGTTCCTGGTGAAAGAAAATTATCTTTTGATTTTTCAGAACTGGTAATAGTCGTTATCACAGCAGCATTATTTGGCAAGATAGCTGCTAAATCAGCTTCAAATTCTGCTTTTTTCTCAACATCATATTTTTTGGGAGTAAATTTACTGTTGTATTGCTCTGCAAATGATTTTAATTTTTCCTGTGTTGCCTCTAATGCGTTAGAGACAAACGCATCACGAGCTACACCACCACCCAAAGCATAGGGACCAAACCCTTTCTTATCTTCTGATTTGAGAGCGAGGCTACCTGTATTTTGCCACCCCAAGACTAGACCACCATCCTGAATAAAATTTTCCACATGCACCACGTCTTCTTTCTGGGCATTAACTATTTCATTTTGTTTGATATGGGCGGTGGTAACAGGCAATAAGTAAAATCGCCCTGTTAAATCCCGAAATGTATTTGTCTGCAATAAACGATGTACGCGGTGTAATACGTCAGCTTGGTTACTTCCATCAATATCTGTAAAACTAGCCTTATTATTTGCATATGCCTCTCTTATTTTGTCTACTTGTAAAGGATTGGCACCATACGTTATACCTACTTTTTCATATCCTCTTTCAAGGACTTGCCTAGCCGTATACAAGATAATCTCTGCTTGTAATTGAGCATCTTTATTACGCTCATCACTTGATGCTGGGTTTTCTAAAAAATCAAGGTGTAACGGTACAAAAGCACCAGGCATACATAATTCCTCATATTAACTACTTTTAAAACATTATATACCAGATTGATTAAGATATTATGATCAGGAGGTTGCCCACAAAGAACCAAAGGGCACCGCCCAAAGGCCATTCCCCATCGAGCCCGCATATTCGCCAGAGTATAAAACAATGCCGATAAATGGCCTGTCTTTAGCAATATTGTCTCTAAACCATGTCAAGTGTTTAAAGTCAGCGGAGCTAATGACTGAGCTCGCCTTCACCTCTATGCCTAATAAAGCTTGGTCCTCACGTTCTATTAAAAAATCAATTTCACGCTGTTCGCGATCTCGATAGTGAAATAATTCATATTTTATCGGATTTGCATCAATTTGGGCTGCTAGCTCATTAAAGATAAACGTTTCTATCAACTTACCTGAACGGTCGGCATCTAATTCAACCTGCTCTAAGCGCCAATTTAGAATCGAACTCATCAGACCAGCATCCGTCATATATAGTTTTGATTGTTTGCCAACACGTTCATAGTCTGTACGTGTCCAAGGTTGGATCTTCTCTACCAAATAAAGCGTTGTGAGTGCATTAATATAAGATTCTATTGTTGGACGGCGAATCGACAGCCCTGCGCCAATAGCAGAAATATCCATGAATTTGCTAGACCAGGCAGCAAGCACAGCAACTAGTTGGCGCATTGCATGAAGACGGGTGATATGTGCAACATCTTTCAAATCACGCTCAAGTAAGGCATCGATATAATCTTTATGCCATTGATGTCGTTCTCTATCGCCAAGCCTGATAGCCTCCGGAAATCCCCCACAAAAAGCAATCTCTAGCATAGTCTTACGATTATAAATATTGTTCTCTAGTAGACTAAATTGTTGCTTAAATGCTTGGTCTAAAAAACTGGGCAGGGCACCCCGTAGCTCCCCTTGAGTAAGCGGGCGCAAGCGTATCTTTCTAATTCGCCCTGCCAGTGACTCCTGCACACTGGGAAGCGATTGTATATTAGCTGATCCTGTTAGCAGATATTGTCCCGGCTCAGTATGTTCATCAACCACCAACTTGATAGCAGAAAGCAAATCTGGTGCACGCTGTATTTCGTCTATAATAAGCATCTTACCAGGATGTTTTACAAAACCATCGGGGTCACTAAGTGCCAATTGCCTGACAGCAAGATTATCTAGTGTTCGATAGGTAGAGTCTTTTGTTGCAATTTGTTTTGCTAACGTTGTTTTGCCACACTGGCGAGCACCCGACAATAACAAGACACGACGTGTTTTTAATGCCTCTTGAATAACCTTCTCTTGCCATCTATCATAAACTTTATTCATAAAATCAATGCCTTAGGTTAAGTGTTTGCTCGCGATTTTATAAATGAAATAGCCGCGATTTTACCAATTATATAGCCGCGGTTTTATAAATGAAATAGCCGCAATTTTATATATAGAGTCATTGATCAATGATTAGAGATTTACTGGGCCGCATAAAGAATACTCAGCCCAGCCTACTACGGAGGTAAGTATTAACGCTTCAGGACAGCTCTATAAATCCAAATACACAGCCCTGCTGTGACTATTAAACTTAAAACACCAGCAAAAGACATAAATTGTTCGGGCATTAGCCTTAATGCATCCGTGCTTTCTTTCAAAGCAAATGGAATAGCAATCAACACCCCCATCAAAGAAGCACCAGCGACAATACCGCAAGCTAACAACAATCCTCTATGCTTATGCACATTTGCTCTAATGACATCAGCTGCCTGATGGATACTGTAAATGGCATTTAGCCTTGTATTTACAATGTAAGACAATAAGCCACCTATCACCACCGGAACTGAGCTATCTAAAGGCAAGTAAATACCTAATCCAACGGCTAACACTGGTAAACGTGTGCCGTGATTTTTCTTAAGATATTCATCAATTACAACACAGATCGCTGCAATGGAAGCACCAATTGCTATCATATTCCACTCTAGTTGATGGCTAAATGCACCCTTAGCAACCGTTGCCATCAAACCTGCCTGAGGAGCAGCTAGCATTTGACTAGGATCCATACCTGGCCTTGGAAAAACACCCCCAATACCATAAGCATGGTAAAGCAGTTGTAAAATAGGTGGGATAACAAAAGCCGAAACAACCACCCCTAAAATCAACATCACTTGCTGTTTCCAAGGCGTCGCACCGACAATTTCACCTACTTTCAAGTCCTGCATCGTGTCGTTAGAGATAGAGAGTGCCGCACCAATAACAACCAAGCTACCAATAGCCACCACTGACCCTATCATTTCTTTTGTTTCAGCACTCCAATCTTGGAAACTAAAGAAACCCATGAAGACCAAGCAAATGACTAGTAATGCGCAGACTAATAATCCCGAAACCGGACTGTTAGTAGACCCAATCAACCCCGCGAAATACGCCATGATAGAACAAAAAACGAAACCGCCGATTAAAATATAAATTGTACTAAACCCAGAAATAAAATACCTAAAACTATCCGTAATACCCATGTTTTGTGGAATAACGGAATTAGCAATCATAAAGAAAATAGGTACTAGCAATATCAAGCCTGCCACAAAAACGTAATGAATAGGGATATCTTTTTCTGTACGTAGACTCTCTGCTTTACGCCCCAATTTAATATCACGCAAAGAAGTAATGGACGCAGCCATACTTTGAATAACTGGTTTAAATAAAGTGCATAATGTCCACAAACCACCAACCAGCATAGTGCCAACACCAATATAACGTATGTGAGCACGCCAAGCGGCCATTGCAATTTGACTAGCGGTTTCTGCGTCTGGCATACCGTAATACCAGGTCAATGCAGGGATGCCAAGTATCCAGCCTAAACCAATACCAACCAACAAACTCAACGCAACATTTATTCCCACGATATAACCAGCTGCAATTAACGCTGGTGATAAGCCTAAACCAAAACCAACCACTGCTTTCGATGTTTTAACCCAGTAAGCAAAGCTATCTGTCAAAATTTGAAACCCTGACTGGAACAATGCAATGACAGCACCAACAACACCGCCAACTACCAAAAATTTCATATCGCCTTCTTCACGGCTAGCACTGGCCTTGAGTACATTACCAATGGCAACAGCTTCTGGATAACGCAAAGTTTTATCCTGCAATAACGCACGGCGCAGTGGAATAGTGAATAACACACCCAAGCCACCGCCCAATAAACCCGTCACCACGGTTTGCCAATAATTGAATCCATCCCAAACATGCAAAATAATCAACGCTGGTAAAATGAAGGCAATACCTGCTGTGAGAGCCTCACCAACGGAGGCCATAATCTGTACCATGGTATTTTCTAAAATATTAGCATTGCGGAAAAAACGTAGTATCCCCATAGAGATCACTGCTGCTGGGATGGAAGCCGAAACAGTTGTTCCGACTTTTAAGCCTAAATAGGCATTCGCTGCTGCTAAGATAACTGTTAAAATAACCCCAAGGACTAAAACACGTAGGGTAATTTCAGGCAGTTTGACGTGGGCTGGAATTATAGGTTCTTGATTTTCTGACATGTACGAATCCTCTTTATCTTAGTCCTAAAGTGACTTGTATCCATACCATTCATCTAACACTGCATACAGCTCTGGCAGCCCAGTCCCTTTTAATGCAGAGAACACTTGAAAAGTAACAGAATTTCGATAGTCCGTCAAAGCAGCCTTAACCTCTAATAAGGTCTTAGCAGCAGCGCCTTTGCTGATTTTATCTGCTTTGTTCAGAATAATATGAACGGCTAAGCCGCGATGGTCACAATACTCCAATAATTGAATATCAGTATCTCTGAGTGGATGACGGATATCCATGATAATCACTAAGCCACGCAGGCATTCTCTCTCAGAGATATAAGCATCCACCGTCTTCTGCCATTTTAATTTAGCAGCCAGGGGAACCTTGGCAAAACCATAACCAGGCAAGTCAGTTAAACGACGCTCATCATCCAATGTGAACATATTGACCAACTGTGTACGGCCTGGCGTTTTACTCACACGCGCCAAACCACGAATATTAGTTAATCGATTGATAATACTGGATTTTCCGGCATTAGAACGACCAACTACAGCAACCTCTATGCCTTCATCAGGTGGTAACTGCTTCAGCTCTGCAGCGCTAATTAAGAAATACGCCTTATGATAGGGGGATGACATGCCCTCTCCTCGATATGATACAAAACAGAAGCTTAACCTTTGTTCATGAGATAGACAAGTTAACCAAGAATCTACTATCTACTTCACCGCTGTGATTTGGTATCATCGCTGCATCTTAATGAAGCTAGCCTGATAACGCTTAGCAAATCCAAACGACATTAAAAAAGGCTTTCAAGAAATGAATACACTCAACCCTGCCCAGCAAGAAGCCGTGCAAGCACCTTTAGGTCACCAGTTAGTATTAGCCGGCGCTGGTAGTGGAAAAACACGAGTACTGACGCACCGCTTTGCTTGGTTAGTCGATGTAGAAAAGATTTCACCGCACAATATTCTAGCTGTGACCTTTACCAACAAAGCAGCCAACGAAATGCGTTCACGAATTGAGCATATGGTGCAAACCTCTGCCCGCGCTTTATGGATAGGCACCTTTCATGGCATATCGCACCGATTATTGCGAGCACATTGGCAGGAAGCTGGCCTGCCACAGTCTTTTCAGATTTTAGACGCTGATGATCAACAGCGAATGATTAAACGCGTCATTCAGTCACTGAACTTGGATGATGATCGCTATCCACCCAAGGACGTGCAAT
>CAYZRM010000003.1:56191-60690 GCA_964480845.1 uncultured Coxiellaceae bacterium
GTCATTCAGTCACTGAACTTGGATGATGATCGCTATCCACCCAAGGACGTGCAATGGTTTATTAATGCTCAAAAAGAAGAAGCACGCCTACCGCATCAGGTCACCACGCGCGACTTCCACGAACAAACGCTAGTCACTATCTATGCAACCTACCAGGAAGCATGTCAGCGTGCAGGGGTGATTGATTTTACCGATCTACTATTAAAAACCTACTTATTACTACAAACCAACGAAGCATTACGCCATCATTATCAAGCACGCTTTCGTGCCATCTTGGTTGACGAGTTTCAAGATACGAATGCCCTACAATATGCTTGGTTAAAATTACTCGCTGGCCAGCAAAATGCGCTCATGATAGTCGGTGATGATGATCAGTCTATCTACGGTTGGCGTGGAGCGAAGATTGAGAACATTCAGCGTTTTTCTAACGATTTTCCTGGCGCAGTTACGATACGCTTAGAACAAAACTATCGTTCTACTGCCAATATCCTAAAAGCAGCCAATGCGTTAATTGAGCAAAATGAGGGCCGTCTAGGCAAAAATTTATGGACAGCAGGGGAAACGGGTGAACCTATCACCGTCTACGCAGCCTTCAATGAAACCGATGAAGCTTTTTTTATTGTCAATCGCATTCGCGAATTAAAACAAGAATATAACTTACGCGATATGGCTATCTTGTATCGTTCCAATGCGCAATCACGTGTGATTGAAGAAGCATTAATGCAATTTGGCATTCAATATCGTGTTTACGGTGGCTTACGTTACTTTGACCGTCAAGAAATCAAAGATGCACTGGCTTATTTGCGTATTCTTGCTAACCGGTCAGATGATGCTGCCTTTGAACGCATCATTAACACACCAACTCGCGGCATAGGCGATAAAACCCTCGTTGCCATTCGTGAACATGCACGAGCGAATGCACTCACATTATGGGATGCTTTACAGCAATTAATTGTTAACAAACATTTCTCCTCAAGAGCAGAAATGGCCTTGGTATCTTTTGTTAATTTAATCGAAAACATGGCTGAACGATCTGCTGACTTAAGCTTACATAAGCAAGTCGAGCAGGTACTTTATGCCAGCGAACTGATTGAACACTATCGTAAAGAGAAAGGTGAGAAAGGCCTGACCCGTATTGAGAACTTGGAAGAATTAGTCAATGCCGCGCATCAATTCTCTCAAGATGGCGCACCTGATGACATGCCACCCTTAGCAGCTTTCTTAGCTTATGCAGCACTGGAATCCAGCGAGGAACAAGCTGAAATCTACGAAGACGCTGTTCAACTAATGACACTACACTCTGCCAAAGGACTAGAGTTCCCTATTGTGTTTTTAGCCGGCTGCGAAGAAGAACTGTTTCCTCACTTTAGATCATTACACGACCCTAAAGCATTGGAGGAAGAAAGACGACTTTGTTATGTCGGTGTAACGCGTGCCATGAAAAAATTATTCATGACTTATGCAGAAGTCAGACGCTTATTTGGTAAAGAAGCTTATCATAGGCCTTCTCGCTTTATTAATGAAATCCCAAGTGAGCTAATACAAGAAACTCGTTTTAGAACCAAGGTTTCAAGACCACAAGCAATGCCTAATACTTATCAACCGTCAGCTCAAGGAAAATTTAAAATAGGCGAAGAAGTTCAGCATAAGATTTTTGGCACAGGCACTATTATTGATTGCGAAGGAGACGGGGATGACATGAAAGTAACCGTCCGATTTGCAAAAGTAGGAACAAAAGTATTGATTGCTAGTTTTTTAGAAAAACGAGCTTAGCGTACACCCCCCTTTGCGGGGATAACCACTCTTGAGGAAGGATGAAGGAAGCCTATGTATCAATTAATTAAATCTCTACTTTTTAAACTTCCTCCAGAAACAGCTCACTATGTAACACTCTCTCTTTTAAAAATCGCGCACTGCTTAACACTCACTCGGTTTATCAAACAACCATCAGACCATCCCATTCAATTAATGGGACTCACATTTCCTAATCGTGTTGGCTTAGCGGCAGGCCTGGATAAAAATGGTGATTACATAGAAGCATTATCTTCGCTTGGTTTTGGCTTCATTGAGATAGGTACGGTGACGCCAAAACCACAACTAGGCAATCCTAAACCCAGGCTTTTTAGATTAGCAAAAGAAAAAGCTCTCATTAATCGCATGGGATTTAACAATAAAGGCATGGACTACTTAGCCAGCAAGCTAGAAAAAACGAATTATCGTGGCATACTGGGTATCAATATTGGTAAAAATAAAGATACGCCTAATGAAAAAGCGATTGATGACTATCTGGCATGTTTTCGCAAGTTATGGAAATATGCGAGTTACATCACGATTAATATTTCTTCTCCCAACACACCAGGTTTAAGAGATTTACAGCATATAGATGCTTTGCGCGCATTACTTTCTGCACTTAAAAACGAACAGCAACAGCTTTCATCACAAAAATATGTTCCCTTAGTTGTGAAGATCTCTCCTGATCTAACAGAGACCACATTAGCAGAGATGGCGACTATTTTTCTTGAACTAAAGATAGATGGTGTGATTGCAACCAATACAACAATAAGTTCATTCAACGAAGCTGGTGGTGTAAGTGGGACGCCATTGATAGAAAAAAGTCAGTTAATATTAGACAGATTGCATCAACTATGTGGAACAAATCTAGCTATCATTTCATCTGGTGGCATCATGAATAACCAGATTATTCAGCAAAGACTACAATCTGGTGCATGCCTAGTCCAAATATACACTGGACTCATCTACGAAGGTTGCTTTTTTAAGTAATAGAACTGTCATCTCTCTGTCATAAAGTTGTCATGATTGATTAAATATACTTTACCTCATAAAAAATCACCTTATGAGGTAAAGCCATGTTTAGAACAGCAGAAAAACATCATCTAATACAAATTGTTATCGCTGAACAATGGCTCAATGCGATCAAATCTGCTGAAATTAATCAGCTTATTCAGCAACAGCTGGAGAACTTTAATCAAGAATTACATGAACAAAAAGCAGATTCTGTATATAGAATACAAGGTATTAATATTTTTATAGCAAAAAATCTAGCTATGCTATTAACAAAACACCCAAAATATAAAGCTGAGATAATGCTAGGATTGATTACCAAGCTATCTCTACTCAACTTTGGACCTAGAGAGTTGAAAAATGTTGACCCTGATAATTATCAATCAATAACTGAAGAACATATCAAGAAGTCGTTACTAAAAACAAATACAAGCTTAGCCTCCTCATTAATACAAACCGGCAGAGCACTGTTAAAAGAAATGGTACCTCCACAGAAAGCACCAGGGTACGATCAAAAGCTGAACTTATTGAATGCACTCAACAACATCATCTCTGCGTATAGTCACAGCAATAAAAAGCAGATAAAACAAGAATTTGTCGATAGGCTTGAAAATATTGAGCGCAAATTAAATGATCATCAATACAATCGCTTTGACGATGAACTAGACCGGGCGGTAGAGCTCTTAAAACATCGACAAAATAATTACTATCATGGACGCTTCTTTGCAACACGTCGCCAAGATGGTAGTAACATGCAAAAACTTATTACTCAAATAACAGCCAAAATAACCAATGAAAGAGCTGTCGAAGCAAACCCCAACATCCCGCCACGAAAAAAAACGCCATAAAATCAATGGATAAGCAAAGATTACAAGTTTGTAATCTTTGCGTCATCTTTCTATCATCATTAAAGTATTACTATGTTCTGAAAATAGCTAATAACAACAATAAATGCGATAGGATAAAAAGCAAATGGGCAGTTTTTTGACAAAGCTAGAAAAAGAAAATGGTCAATTAGAACTGAATTACTATCGTCTAAAAGCTATATTCCTATCCAGATTTGAAAAAGACCCTGAGTATATCAAACAAACTCTAGAGCAAATTTTAGATGAGTATAGCGCTCTTATAGAGAAAAAAATTATCGCATCCCGTATGGCATTCTCTCTCGCTGAAATAAATAACCTTAAATTTGCTGTTCTTTTCAAAATTGCACACATATTACAGAAGGATCTTTTTGCCAATATTCTCAGCAATAAGCATTTTCTGATTGCTGACATTGAAAAGAACCCAGAGTTAAAAACAGAAAAACTCATTGCTTGGAAATCTAAAATAGATGAGATGATTGTAGAAAAAACTGACCATGATCATCAAATTAATCAAGATAATATTGATACCTTAATAGCGGATAAGTGCAGAAAACACGAAATAGGACTATATAATCCTAAATACAGACTCCAATCCTCACTACTCATGCAGCTCAAAGAAGTTTTTAAGCAATATTGCCACGATAATAAGATGCTGGTGGTAACCAATCTTATAGCCTCACTTAACAATAGCCTACTTAACCGGTCTGATAAAACATTTTACAACAATATTAAAGATAAGTTAGACAAAGTGACGGCGTATGAAAATAGCTATTACAAAACCTATACTGGTTGTTTTTCTTTCTTTGCGAATAAGATCAATAACCATAGACG
>CAYZRM010000004.1:0-6334 GCA_964480845.1 uncultured Coxiellaceae bacterium
TTGGTATCTGAGGTTATTTATAGCAGAGATTGGGGGTGTATGGTAGGGGTTGCTTCGCTTCGCTCGCAAAGACAGCAATCCATCATCTTTTGCTGAAGCGGCTTAAAGCCGCATTTAATCGAGAAATAAAAGTCAGTTTCGCAACAGCCGCTATATCAAGTTTAGCTTAATTTCGCTTTTACTTTCGCGCTAACAAGTGTCATGTCTGCTTTGCCAGACAGCTGGGTTTTTAAAGCACCCATGATTTTGCCCATGTCTTTAGCAGAGGTTGCGCCAGTTTCTTTCATGGCTGCATCAACGGCTTGTTCAATCTCGGCTTCATTGAGTTGGGCTGGCAAGTAAGTTTGAATAACCGTAATTTCACTGGCTTCTTTTTGCGCTAAATCAGGACGGTTGCCTGCTTCAAACTGAGTGATGGCGTCGCGGCGCTGTTTAATCATTTTGTTTAGAATGGCTAATACTTGTTCATCGTCTAGTTCGATGCGTTCATCTACTTCGCGTTGCTTTAAAGCAGCGGTGATGAGGCGGATAGTTGCTAAGCGTTCTTTTTCTTGGGCACGCATAGCCGCTTTTACATCTTCCAGGATACGATCCTTGATCGCTGAAGTCATAGTCTTATACTCGCAATGATATTTTTAAGAATAAACAATCGGAAAGCCGCAAAGGGAAGCAAGGCTTCCCTGGTACGTCTATATCAGTAAAGGCTTCCTGTTTGAAACGAGGATGCTAAAGCTTAAGCAGCTTCTTTTTTACCGGTGCCAATAGGCTGACGATCGCGTTCTAGTGCCATTTGCTCACGTAGAATCTTCTTCTGGTAACGTTTAACAGCGGCTGCTTTCTTACGCTTACGTTTCCAAGTTGGTTTCTCAAAGAATTCGTGGCGTCTGAGATCGGCTAGAATGCCGGCTTTTTCACATAGTCGTTTAAAACGACGTAGGCTTAATTCAAAATTTTCGTTGTCTCTTACACGTACTGTTGGCATATCGGAAGCTTTACCTTGGTTGAAATAATATTGAGGCGCCAATTCTAATGCTTGCAAGAGAGAAATGCAAAGGTCTGGTGCATAGACGTGATGAATTTGATTGACGAATTGAGCAAAATCGGGAAGAATAGCGCATAATTTGATCAAGAAGTGAGGTTTATATCTATATTTATATGCTTAGAGTGGTGTGGGTTGCTGCCTACGATGTTGGTTGACTGCTCATTAATTAGCCTAAAATGAATATTTATCTTAAAACAATAACTATAAAAAGTGAGAATGATGATGCGCCTAAATTATTTTGTTTTTCTGGATGTTGATCAAACCATTTTGCTAAAAGATAAGGATCGCAATCATGTGTTGAACCAGCCTCTTTTAGACCAACTAAAGGCAAATGGTTATATGAATGTCTACTTATTTACTAATATGGATTTAGGTGATCATGAGCATTTAATAAATGCCTATGAAGTACCAGATTTGCCTAGGCGTTTATCCCGTCAAGAGATTGTTGATGAATTAGAGCGGCAAGAGTTTCGTGTATTTGGTGTGATAACGCCAGCCGATGTGGGTTATAAAAAAGGTCCTGGTGCTGCATTTACAGATCTATATAAGCCAGCATACAAAAAGTTGGCAGCAAAAATTGCCCAAGGTGCTTTAAATTGCGATCAAGAAAGAATCGATCATCGTGAACGTAATCAAAAATATGGGGCTTACTTCCCTAGCAAGCCTGCTAATTACCAACAATCTCCTTTTGCTTTTAATAAACAGGCGATGTTTTTATGCTGTTTAGAATCACTATTTTTGAAGGGTGATGCGCATATTCTTTATTTAGATGATGACAGTGATTGTTTAGAAGCAGTTAATGCTATCCAAGATAAAAATAATGTACATATAACAACAGGGTTAATTGAAGATGGTTTGCTTAAGGGCGAAGAGGGGCTCTTATCTTTTTATCCCTTAGCAGCTGCATTAAAGATGCTGTGTGATGTGGCAAAAGAGGTAAACATTAAGTTACCAAAATCAGCCAAAGAGTTTATTACATCGGCTGGTGTATTTCATGCAAATACTAATAAGTTGCGGTCTGCGCATGACTTGCTGCTTGAATATATCGTGTTAAAGTTAAAGGCAAGGCCTAAACCGTCTTTATTTTTAATGATCTTATTGAGACAGATAACAGGCAATGAGGTAACAAATGAGAACTTTGATGCTAGCTTGAAAGCAGCTATTGCTAGTTCGCAAGCGGCTGTTGTGTCTGGTAGTTCGACGCCTAATAGGTTGTTGGCCTCTAGTTACTTTGCTTCTAGTGGCTTCGCTTTTAGTGGTGTTGCCACTAGCAGTGCCGCTCCTGATAGTCCTGCTCCTAGTTGTTATGTCCCCATGCAAGCAAAAAAAGGATAATAGATGCGCGTCTTAGGTATAGAAACATCATGTGATGAAACGGGTATTGCTATCTATTCTCAAGCCGAAGGTTTAATAGCGCATACAACTTATAGTCAAACAGATATACATGCCGCTTTTGGTGGTGTGGTGCCTGAGTTGGCCTCGCGTGATCATGTGTTGAAGATCATCCCGTTGATTGAAGATGTTCTTGCCAAAGCAGGATTAACGGGTAGTGATATTAATGGGGTTGCCTATACCAAAGGTCCAGGATTGGCGGGTGCTCTTATGATAGGTGCAATGGTTGGGCGCACATTGGGATTTGCTTGGAAGGTGCCAACGATAGGTGTGCATCATTTGGAAGGTCATATTCTTGCGCCTTTCTTAGAGCCTGATGCACCCCAGTTTCCCTTTTTAGCGTTATTGGTATCTGGCGGCCATACTGAATTAATCAAAGTTGAGAGATTTGGCCATTATCAAATTATAGGCGATACCTTGGATGATGCAGCAGGTGAGGCGTTTGATAAAACAGCTAAGATACTTGGCTTGGGGTATCCAGGTGGTGCAGCATTGGCTGCGTTGGCAGAGCAAGGTCATCCTACCCGTTTTACTTTTCCTAGGCCAATGGTGGATAGGCCAGGCCTGGATTTTAGTTTTAGTGGATTGAAGACATTTGCATTGCAAACCTCACAGCAAATTGTATTAGATGATCAAGCAAAAGCAGATATAGCGCGTGCTTTTGAAGATGCTGTCGTCGATACCTTAACAATAAAGTGCCGCCGTGCTTTAAAGCAGACAGGTTATAAACAATTAGTAATAGCGGGCGGGGTAGGTGCAAACGCTGCTTTACGTCGTAGCTTACGCGCAATGTGCCATGAGATGCAGGCTAAACTATTTTTTCCTCGGCATGAATTTTGTACGGATAATGGGGCAATGATTGCTTATGTTGGTTGTCAGCGTTTGATGTCTGGTGAGACAGAGGCCTTGAGTGTTGAGGTGCATCCACGCTGGGCGTTGGAGTCATTGTCTTAGTTATGGATTCAGGCCGCCGAGGCTAGGCGGCCGAAATTAGCTAGTTTTTCTTTTGCCCGATTTTGCTTTCGCAGCCTTTCCATAATTTTTTAATGTTGCTGTGATGTCGCATAATTAAAATAAGTCCCATCAAGGCAACGGTAATGACGTAGGTGTCATTCTGTGTAAAAAACCAAACATATAGCGGTGCTAGTAGTGATGCAACGATGGCTGCTAGGGATGAGTAGCGGAAAATACCGGCAATGATTAGCCATGTTCCCACCCAGCTTAGTCCTACTGGCCATGATAAGGCAAATAAGCCTCCCAATGCAGTAGCAACACCTTTGCCGCCTTCAAAGCGAAAGAAGATAGGAAATAGGTGGCCTAAGAAAGCACCTAGTAAAACCAATGCGATACCTAGGTCATCTAACCCCCACCATTTTGCAGCTAGCACGGGGAGTGTACCTTTTAAGGTGTCTCCCAATAAGGTGATGAGTGCTGCTTTTTTTCCGCCTATACGTAAGACATTGGTTGCACCGGGATTGCGTGAGCCAGTTGAGCGAGGGTCTGGCAGTCCCATAAATTTGCATACAATAATTGCGCTTGATACTGAGCCGAAAAGATAGGCGATGTAAGTGGCGATAGCTGTTTCTAAGTTGAACATTTGATGGCCGTTATTAACTGAGTAGAAGGGAGGCTATCCTACTCTAACTTGCCATAGACAGCAATCTGCCCTGATTGACAGAGGGTGGATAGTATTGCTTAAATGGTGCGATTATTAGAAGGAAACCAGCATTATGCCAGCGCAAGCTTCAAATTTAATTTGGATAGACTTGGAAATGACCGGTCTTAATCCTGAACATGATCGTATTATTGAGATGGCAACGATAGTCACTGATAGTGATCTAAATTTAGTAGCTGAAGGGCCGGTGTTGGCAGTTCATCAGTCTGATGCATTATTAAATGGCATGGATGAATGGAATACTGAGCATCATAATGCTTCGGGTTTAGTTGCCCGTGTGAGAGCGAGTACAGTAACAGAAGAGCAGGCTCAAGCAGAAACCTTGGCTTTCTTGAAAGAGCATGTTCCCTTTGGTAAATCCCCTTTGTGTGGTAACAGTATTTGGCAAGATAGGCGTTTTCTGGCGCGCTACATGCCAGAGCTGGAGCGTTATTTTCATTATCGAATGATTGATGTCAGCACGTTAAAAGAGTTGGCATTACGTTGGGCGCCAAGAATCTATAATGGATTAAAGAAAGAGTCTCGTCATTTGGCATTGGATGATATTAGAGATTCAGTGAATGAGTTGCGCTATTATCGTGAGACATTTTTGAAGTTAGAAAACGATGGTTTAGAGACCACGTAAATTTGTGTAGCTCGCATGCAATGCATAGCCTTTGTGTGTAATTGATATTAATCTCGCATGGCATGCGGGCTACGATTTAATTGCTCTCCGATTGCCCATTCAATATGTTCTTTTACCATCTCTGTGCTTATTTCCAATTTTTCTCTTAGTGCATTTAGAATGGATTCACTATAGGGTGCATTTCCCAGTCCAACCGCAAGATTGCGCTGCCAGCATTCAAATCCTATGCGTCGAATAGCAGATCCTTCTGTGCGTTTCAAAAATTCTTTTTCAGTCCATGCAAATAAATCTAATAATTCCGGCGTATGTAAATTTTGTCGTGGATGAAAATCTGTCTCGTTAGTAAATTTAGAGAATTTATTCCAAGGACAAACAATTTGGCAATCATCACAGCCGTAAACTCGATTGCCTAGCATACGTCTAAATTCAATAGGGATTGCTTCACGTAGCTCGATAGTTAGATAAGAAATGCACCGTCTAGCATCAACCTGGTAAGGTGCTACGATGGCTTGCGTAGGACACACTTGTATGCAAGCGGTGCAAGATCCGCAATGACTTTTCTGTTGGGGTGTATCGGTGGGCAGGGGTAAGTCAGTGTAGATTTCGCCTAAGAAAAACCATGAGCCCGCTTTGGGATTGATAATATTGGTATGCTTGCCTATCCAGCCCAAGCCTGCTTTTTCAGCAATCGCTTTTTCTAATACAGGTGCGCTATCTGTAAAGGAACGATAACCGAAAGCACCTACCGCATGCTCAATTTTTGCGGCTAATTCATCTAAGCGTTTGCGCATCAGCTTGTGATAATCTCGTCCTAGGGCATAGCGGGAGATGTAGCCTTTTTTTGTATCTTGTAGTACTTCTGCAATAGAGGTATCAGGGGGGAGGTAGTCGAGTCGTACAGAAATGATGCGAACAGTGCCTGGGATCAGTTCAGCGGGTCGGGTTCGTTTGGTGCCGTGTTGTTCCATGTATTGTAATTTGCCGTGAAAGCCTTTTGCTAACCATGCCATAAACCGTTCTTCATATAGACCCAAATCGGTATCAGTAATACCAACTTGCTGAAATCCAAGCTCATGCCCCCATTGTTTAATATGGGTAGCTAATTGACTAAATGTGATTTTATCTGTACTCATAGGTGGTGTGTTGGAATTTATTGTGCTAAAAGTGAAAGATTATACATTAAAGTACAAATTTAGAGGAGAGCGTGATGGATTTTAAGTTAATAGGCTGCATCCTATTAATTGTTGGCACGTCTATCGGTGCAGGTATGTTAGCGCTGCCGATCGCGACGGCTGAATTGGGTTTTGTTGGATCTGTCATTTTATTATGTGCCTGCTGGTTTATTATGACGACTGGTGCACTACTAATTTTAGAAACTAACCTCTGGTTACCTCAAAATAGCAATCTTATTTCCATGGCAAAAGCGACCATGGGACCATTAGGCCAAATAGTGACCTGGGTTACCTATTTATTGCTACTCTATTCTTTATTATGTGCTTATATCTCGGGTGGCAGTGACCTTTTCTATAACTTATTCGCCTCTGCTCATATTGCGATGCCTAGGTGGATAGCAACGCTGGGATTTACAGCTGTATTTGGT
>CAYZRM010000004.1:6434-29130 GCA_964480845.1 uncultured Coxiellaceae bacterium
TTGCTTTGTTATATCGCTTGGGATGCAGCAATTATGGGGATTATTCCTTTGACAGGTGATCAAGGATTAATCGCTATTTTGAAATCGAATGAAGCAACAGGTGGTTTGGTCAATAGCCTGACTGCCATGGCCAATAGCCCTATTGTGGTGTTATTTATCAAGTTATTCACCTCAGTATGTATGGTGACTTCTTTCTTGGGTGTTGCTTTATGTTTGGCCGATTTTTTGGCTGATGGCTTACATAAAGAAAAGAAAGGTATGGATAATGTATTAGTCCATTTTCTGACATTTGCACCTGGGTTAGGTATTGTTTTATTTTTCCCTAATGTTTTTGTCCAAGCATTAGAGTATGCCGGTATTTATTGTGTCATCTTGCTTATTTTCTTGCCAGCAATGATGGTATGGTCTGGTCGTTATCGTCGACGTATTGCTAAAGGTTATCAAGTGTATGGCGGTAAGTTGTTGTTAATCGTATTAATGCTATTTTCCATAGGCGCTATTGTCGACCGTTTTTTAAACTAATTATTTTTAATAATCATATAGTTGTGTTTATTTAAGGTGGCCTTAACCATCTTGCTGTATTCTATTTGCTCAAATGAGGAGATGATGTATGAATTCTAGGTTGTTTGGCGGTATTTTGTTGGTAATTGGTACAACAATTGGGGCCGGTATTTTGGCACTTCCAATTGCGACAGCTCAAATGGGCTTTCTTAGTGCCAGCGTGTTACTGATTAGTGGCTGGGCAATCATGATGATTTGTGCCATGGTGTTCTTAGAGGTCAATTTACGTCTGCCACCTAATAGCAACTTGATTTCAATGGCCGGCCTGACATTAGGTCGCTGGGGCCAGGCTTTTACCTGGATTGTTTATTTAATGTTACTTTACTCTGCTCTTTGTGCCTATATCTCTGGTGGGGGTGATTTGTTTCACTATCTCTTATCCACCCAAGGGGTACATGTGCCAGTGGCTGCTGGTGCAATTCTTTTTACCGTCTTATTTGGTTCAGTGGTTTATTTAGGTATACGCTTTGTTGATTATGCTAATCGTGGTTTGATGATGGGTAAAATGGGCTCTCTCTTTTTATTAATCGCCTTAGTGATGCCATTCGTAAAGCATACTAATTTAAGTTATGGTGAATTTAAGTATATTAGTTCGCCAACTAGCATAAGTATTACTATTCTAGCATTTACTAGCCTAATGATTATTCCTAGTCTACGTAGCTATTTTAATGATGATATTAAACAATTACGCAAAGCAATTTTCTGGGGCATGCTGATCCCGTTGCTTTGTTATATTGCATGGAATATGGTTATTTTGGGCGTTATACCATTCTATGGTACGCCTGGTATGCAGGAAATTCTTTCTTCTGCTAATTCTAATAGCGCTATTGTGGCAGCCTTAATTTATCTCTTGCAGAAAGACGTGATCACTTCTTTAGCCAAGTTTTTCACTGCCATTTGTATGGCGACTTCATTTTTAAGTATTGCATTATGTTTATCCGATTTCTTAGCTGATGGTTTTAAAGTGGAGAAAGTTGGCAAGACTAAAAGCTTAATTATTGGCGTGACATTATTGCCACCCCTGTTCATTGTTCTTTTCTACCCAGATGCCTTTTTACGTGGATTGAATTATGCTGGTATCTGTTGCTTTGCTATCATGATCTTTTTGCCAGCATTAATGGCATGGCGTAGTCGTTATTCTATCTTGGCGACGGCAGGCGCACCTATCGCCCCTGTAAAAGGTGGTAAGCTATTACTAGGTTTGCTCATGGGCTTTGGTGTAGTCATGATTGGTTTTGGCCTAAAAGGGGTTATTTAGTATAAATTTATAAAAGAGTAAGGATATATGCATAATATTGCCAATGGATGGGTATGGTTAGGATTTACTATTTTTGTTTTATGCGCACTTTATATTGATCATATTGTGCAGAGAAATCACGGGCCTGCTGCGTCAGCGCGCGCAGCAGTCACCTGGACTCTGGTATGGATAGCAATTGCTTTACTGTTTAATTTAGGTTTGTGGCTATATTTGCGTGCAACCACCAACCCACCTTTTGCTCATGATGCAGCGCTTAATTTTTTGGCTGGCTACTTAATCGAAAAATCGCTATCTGTCGATAATTTATTTGCATTTTATATGATTTTTAATCAATTCCGTGTGCCTGTTCCATATCAGCAGCGGGTATTTTCTATTGGTATTTGGTCAGCTATTGTGTTGCGTTTATTAGTCATATTGCTATTTACTTGGTTAGTGATGGAGTTTGATTGGCTATTACTCGTCATGGGTGGTTTTTTGGTGGTCACAGGCTTGAAAATGAGCTTGGTTAAAGATAAAGACCAGGATTTAAGGGATACATTCACGCTTAGATTACTAAGAAAATGTTTTCGTATTACCGATAAAATAGAAGGCGAGCATTTTTTTACCCGCATTAATGGATTATGGTACGTAACACCATTATTTATTGCCTTAGTATTTATCGAGCTCAGTGATATTGTGTTTGCGTTTGATAGCATCCCTGCTATTTTTTCTATTACACGTGATCCTTTTATTGTTTGGAGCTCTAATATCTTTGCTATTTTAGGGTTGCGTGCACTTTATTTCTTGCTTGCTCGTATGGCAGATGCATTCCATTTGTTAAAATACGGTATTGCTGTCATTTTAGTGTTTGTTGGCGTGAAATTAATGATAGCACCTTGGTGGCATATCCCTGTTTCGCATTCATTAGGTTTTATTGCTAGTGTGCTGATAGTGTTTATCGGTCTTAGTTGGTGGTATCAGCCAAAAACACATGCAGGGGAATAGGTAATGGAGCAGCCAGTTGAGCTTGAAATACTTAATTTGAAGAATTACGCGCATTATTTAAAGCCCCGTGCAAGGGATTGGCATAAAGGCCTATCTGGCCATGTGTTAATTATCGGTGGAGATCTTGGTTTTTCTGGTGCGGTAAGAATGGCTGCTGAGGCAGCATTGAGGGTAGGGGCTGGTTTGGTATCGGTTGCGACACATCCTTTGCATGCTGGTATGCTCAATCTAACCCGGCCAGAGATCATGTGTCATGGTATTGCGATTAATAATGAGTTAGATCATTTACTAGTTAAAGCAGATGTTGTTATTGTCGGCCCTGGTTTAGGGCAGTCTGATTGGTCTAAGATGATGTGGTCTCAAGCATGCCTATCAAACAAGCCAAAATTAGTCGATGCAGATGGGTTGAATTGGTTGGCTCAGGCACCGTTTAAGTGTTCCAATTGGGTGTTAACACCCCATCCGGGTGAGGCTGGTCGTTTGCTTTCATGTTCCACATCAATAGTGCAACAAGATAGGGTGGCTGCTGTCAGAAAAATAGTAGAAATTTTTGGCGGTGTTTGTGTTTTAAAGGGTATGGGTAGTTTAGTGTGGGGTGATAATATCGCTCCTGCGATCTGCCATAAGGGCAATCCAGGTATGGCAAGTCCGGGCATGGGCGATGTATTAAGTGGCGTGATTGGTGGCTTAATGGCTCAAGGTATTCCCTTAATAGAAGCTGCCAAGATAGGGGTTTACATCCACGCAGTTGCAGGTGATGATGCTGCGAACGCAGGTGAGCGTGGCTTGCTTGCAATGGATTTAATGCCTTATTTGCGAAAGCTAGTTAATAATATAGGTTAAGTGTTGTGGAATACATTAAAACAATAAAAAACGAAGCCGAGATGTTAGCATTTGCAGCGCAGCTTGCACCCTTGGTGCCATTGGGCAGTGTTATTTTCTTAAGCGGAAATTTGGGGGCAGGTAAGACGACATTTACACGCGGTTTCTTGCATGCTTTAGGTCATGCTGGGAAGGTAAAAAGTCCCACTTATACCTTGGTTGAACCTTATGAATTTTCTGATAAAACAATTTATCACTTTGATTTATATCGATTAACATCGCCGGAAAGTTTATTGCATATGGGTGTGCAGGATTATTTTCATGCTCATGCTATCTGCATCTTGGAGTGGCCAGATAAGGGTGATCCTATTCTCCCCAAGCCTGATTTAGTTTGTCAAGTTGACTTTCTTGAAGAGGGGCGGAGTGTTCAACTGCTTGCGCATTCTGTGATAGGTGAGCGGATCATACAGCAATTAACCTGCTGATTCCCCAATCAATTTATTACTCTGGTATAATGATAAAAAGCAGGGAGAGCCAATATTTATGCGTTGCATAATAGGGATGTTGCTGTTTTTATGCTTGCCTTTCGGTGTTTATGCCAATGAGCCTGCGCGCTTAACTGGCATGCATATTCAGCCCGGCGCTGATCATACGCGCATTCTTTTTTATTTAAATAAAAAAATAGTAGGGAAAGCAAAGTATACTCCTAAGCCACCAACGTTGCGTATTGATTTTATCAATACAGCCAAGCAATTTAATGTAAAGACCGCAAAATTAGCGGGTTCTAATATTCTTTCAATTGTTAACAGTCCATCCTCATCTAACCAAGTTACTTTTGTATTGAAAGTTAAAACTCAAGTGAAGTGGAAGGTGAATTTTATCACTGAGCCTGATCGTACTGTCATGGAGTTTGATGTTTTTACTGTGCCTAAGAAAATGATAGATCAATCTATTAAAAATAAAAAACAGATAGTAAATGTCGTTTCTGTTGCTAAGTTAGAAGAAGATATACATCAAACACTAAAAGAAATGTCTGCAGCTAATCAGAAAATAGGTAAGCAACGTTTAGAGCCAGATAAGAAAACAGACATATTTACAGTGGTGGTGGACGCAGGTCATGGGGGTAAAGATGCTGGCGCGCTGGGTCCTAATGGAATAAAAGAAAAAGATGTGGTGTTAGCTATCGCTAAAAAGCTAGCCTATGAAATTAATCAGCAGCCAGGAATGAAAGCGGTGTTAACCCGCAGCGGGGATTACTTTGTTCCGTTAAGAAAGCGATTAAACCTGGCAAGGAAGGGCGAGGGTGATTTATTTATAGCGATTCATGCAGATTCTTACTTTAATGCTAAAGCAACGGGCGCCTCTGTTTATGCTTTATCGCAGCATGGTGCAACGAGTGAGGCGGCACGCTGGTTGGCACAGAAAGATAATTATTCTGAATTGGATGGTGTTGAATTAAATGAGCTGCATGATCGTAGTCCTATTTTGCGCTCCGTCTTAATTGACTTAGCTCAAACAGCAACTATTCGCGGTAGCTTGCGCTTAGGAAATAAAATGCTAGATGCGTTGGATGATGTAGCTAATTTGCATTACAAGCATGTAGAGCAAGCACCCTTTATGGTATTGAAGTCACCAGACATTCCATCTGTTTTAGTTGAAACGGGATTTATCTCGAATCCACGCGAAGAAAAACGGTTGGCAGACCCTATTTACCAACAGCGTATTGCAAATGCGTTACTAACAGGAATTAAGCAGTATCAGGCTCATTATATGGTTGCGTCTTATTAGGGCTTTTTGTGTTCTATGAATAGCATGCAATAATTGTAGCGATTGAGGTTATTCCTGGGTCCTGCAGTCAAGCCGCGTTGTTGCAGATTTTCCTTCTACCTCGTCGTCCCACGACGAGGAATGTAGTTTATGTGCATAGAATAGCACTGAATGCGGGTTAAGATATCACTCTTATTGTGACTACTTTAAGCACTCGTTCGCTGCGATAGTACGTACGGTTTCTAGCGCCAATTGAATAGCATTTTCTGTTGCGTTGGCGCCTAGTTGCGAAGCTTTTACTTGCGCAGGTGGTACTGCAATGATTGCTAAAATGGCACCGGCTAATACACGATGAGCAGCATCATGACCCTGTTTGCGTAGTTCAAAGTCATATAGTTGAGACTGTATGAATAATGCGGCTGTTTCCATTTCGCTAGCTAATATGCCGCAATCGCTCAATAGTTCCATATATTTATTGTTTTCTTCCCTTAGAGGCCCATGACCAAATTCGCGTGCATAAAAAGAACCTTTGCAGTGGATGGTGCCGGTGTGTAGCTGTTCACTTAAATGCATTTTTTCTGCGGCTAGTAAGGTGGCAGAGGTAAATTCTAAAGAGGCTAAGGCTGGAATTTCTAAAGGAACATAGTCTGTTGTTGTGCGTTCATCTCTCACAGACGCCTGTGCATTGACTAAATGACCTAATTTAACAAAGCTAGGCTGTAGTGAGCCTGCTGTGCCTATGCGTAGAAAGCGTTTAGCACCTAACTTAAATAATTCATGCAAAATAATTTCCATGCTAGGGCAGCCCATGCCGCTGGCAATGGTTGCAATGTCTATGGTTTGTCCTTGATGAGAAATCGTGCCGGTATATAAGTTGTGTCCGCGTGCATGTTCTTTCACGCTCATATTATCGAAATGCTTAGCAATTTCTTTTGCACGACCATCGGATCCGGGGAGTAGTACATAGCGCCCTATGCCATTATTTCCTGCTAAATCAGCAGCGGTTGCATTGATATGATGAGGGATGAATTCATTGTTGGACATAAATATACCTATGGTTTGTAATTTTGAGCAAAATCCTAACAGGCATTGCTAGTGAAAGCAAAGGTTTGTGGTAAAATGCCCCCTTTCTATTGTTTATCTAACCATTTCATCTTATGGTGTGTGCTATCCATAGGTATAAGTTGATCAGGATCTGTTCATGAGCCAGCGCATTCAAAAGTTAACCCCTTTATTAGCTAACCAAATCGCGGCAGGCGAGGTGGTTGAGCGCCCTGCATCTGTTGTAAAGGAATTGGTGGAGAATAGTTTGGATGCTGGTGCGACTCAAATTGATATTGATTTAGAGCAAGGTGGGGTGCGCCTAATTCGTGTGCGAGATAATGGCAGTGGTATTCATAAGGAAGACTTGCCTTTAGCCTTGAGTCGGCATGCAACGAGTAAGCTAGCACAGCCTGAAGATTTAGCGCAAATTTTAACCTTAGGGTTTAGGGGAGAGGCGCTGGCGAGTATTAGTTCTGTTTCTCGTCTTACGTTAACATCAGCGCAAGCAAAGCAGTCAGGTTGGTGTGTGGCAATAGAAGGTGATGTAGCAGCAGAAATGGTACCAGCAGCGCATCCGCAGGGTACAACGGTTGAAGTAAGAGATTTATTTTTTAATACACCGGCTAGACGTAAATTCCTTAAATCAGAAAAAACAGAATTTGATCATGTCGATGAATTGATTAAGCGTATTGCGATTGCTTCTTGGAATGTTGGGTTTACGTTAAGGCACCAGCAAAAAATAATTAGGCAATATTTTCCTGCGAGCTCACCGACTAATTGTCGCGAGCGTTTAAGTGCTTTATGCGGCCCCGCCTTTGTAGAGCATGCGATCTACATTGAGGCAGAAGGCGCTGGTATGCGAATATCTGGATGGATAGCGCAACCTTCTTTTTCAAGAAGCCAGGGTGATTTACAGTACTTCTATGTGAATGGTCGTATGGTGCGTGATAAGCTAGTATTACATGCTTTGCGAGAGGCGTATCAAGATGTGCTGTATCGTGATCGTTATCCTGCCTATATTTTATTTCTGGATATTTTGCCTGACCAGGTAGATGTGAATGTGCATCCAACTAAACATGAGGTGAGATTTCGTAATGGCCGTTTAGTGCATGAGTTCTTAACGCGTAGTGTGCATAATGCGTTATCTAATACGCATGTCGAAGAGTGTGAGCATGAGCATTTATCAACGCTTAAGCCTGTTCAGGCAGCAGCTGTGATAGCACCTACTATCTCGTCTGAGATAGCTCCTGTCATTCATAAGGCCGCTCCTGTAAAGGCGGCGCCTGTGCAGATGCCGTCACCCTTACAAAGGGAAATGCCAGTTTATCAGGCACCGCCAAAACCACAGAAAATTCAGGAAAAAATGGCTGTGTATCGTGCGTTACATGAGGATCCTTCTGACGCAGAAGTACTTGTTGCGCCAGCGCAACCTGTGATTCCGCCCTTAGGTTATGCATTAGGGCAGTTACATGGCATTTATATTTTTGCTGAAAATGAAAAAGGATTGGTCATGATAGACATGCATGCTGCACATGAACGTGTCATGTATGAAAAAATGAAGGTTGCTTTAGCAAATCAAGCAATGCCTGTGCAACATCTATTAGTACCACTAACAGTGCAAGTGAGTGAAAGAGAGGCAGAATGTGTAGAAGCACATTTAGATTTCTTTGAGCAGCTAGGTTTTCAAGTATCGCGTATGAGTAAAGAAACCGTCATTGTTCGCTCTGTTCCGCAACTGTTGTCAGATGGTCCAACAGAGCAGTTGGTGCGTGATATCATCGCCGATTTGGTTGAACATGGCAGTAGTACGCGCGCAGAGGAAAGTATTAATCATTTGTTGGGTAATCTAGCTTGTCGTAGTTCAGTTAAGGCAAAAAGACGTTTAACCATTCCTGAAATGAATGCTTTATTACGCGAGATGGAGAAAACTGATCACAGCGGTCAATGTAATCATGGTCGTCCTACCACCATGCAATTATCGCTCGCTGAATTAGATAAGTTATTTATGCGTGGTCGTTAATGAAGCCAACTATTATTTGTCTTATGGGGCCAACAGCAGCAGGTAAAACGCCACTGGCGATGGAATTAGTACAAAATCTACCTTGCGACATTGTGAGTGTTGACTCGGCGATGGTCTATCGTGGTATGGATATTGGTACAGCTAAGCCTAATGCACAAGAGTTGGTACTGGCTCCTCATCGCTTGATTGATATTCGCGATCCTAAGGAAGCTTATTCTGCAGGTCAGTTTAGAGAAGATGCGCTGAAAGAAATTGATTCAATCTTGTTGGCTAATCGCATCCCGCTGTTGGTTGGTGGGACGATGATGTATTTTAAAATTTTACAACAAGGCATTGCTGATTTGCCTAGGGCGGATGTGACATTACGCACTGAGTTGGAAGATAGAGCAGCTAAGTTAGGGTGGGAAGCTTTGCATGCGGAATTGGCTTTAGTTGATCCTGGCGCAGCTAATCGAATACATCCCAATGATAGCCAGCGTATTCAGCGTGCATTGGAAGTTTATTTGCTATCTGGACGTTGTTTAACTGACTGGCAGCAAGCTGAAACTAACCCGCTAGAAAAATATAATATATTGAATATAGCAATTGCACCTATTGATAGGGCTATATTACACCAGCGTATTGCTGAGCGTTTTAAAATGATGGTGGCTCAGGGTTTTATAGAAGAAGTTGAGCATCTATTTCATCGTGATGATCTATCAATCAATTTACCTTCTATTCGTTCAGTTGGTTATCGTCAGGTCTGGGCATACTTAGCAGGTGATATTACAAAAGATGAGATGCAAGATAAAGCAATTGCGGCAACACGCCAGCTAGCCAAAAGGCAATTAACCTGGCTCAGGAGTTGGCCTGACGTACATTGGTTGGATAGTCAGGCTGATCATCTGTTAATAAAAGCAAAAGACTTATTATTAAATCTGTAATCACGCCATATTGAATAGCGCTATAGCGCCATTTTACGAGCCTATTACTGAATTAATGGCTTGCTTAATTTTAGATAGCGCAACATTTTCCAGCATATCTAGCGTTAAGTGTGGCACATTGGGTAATTCATTTGCTACAACCGTGGCATCGACAATGGCAGGTCCTTCTACACTAAATGCACTCTTAACAGCATCTTTTAATTCGCCAGGTGTTTTTGCAGTGAATCCTTGTCCGCCACAAGCACGAGCAAGCGCTGCATAATCTGGGTTGGGGAATTGGATAGCTTCTTTGAATGGAATAAGGCCTATGCTTTGTGCTTCTAAATCAATTAGCCCAAATGAACTGTTATTGTAAATGACTACTTTGACAGGTAGTTTGTGATGTACTGCTGTTAAAAATTCACTTAATAACATGTTAAAGCCACCATCACCACAAAGAGCAATGACTTGTCGGTGACGGTCTAGTGCCTGAATGCCATTTGCTTGACCCATAGCCGTACCAACAGCGGCATTATTAAATGAACCAATAATGCGTTGAGAGCCAGTTTGTTGTATCCAATTACCAGACCATAAAGTATTTAATCCAGTATCCAGTACAAAAACAGCATCAGGTTTTGCAGACTCGCTAACGGTACGAGCAACAGCTTGTGGGTGAGTTTGGTTTTTTGAGCGGCTTAAGTCAGCTTGTTTGTTAATTTTTACATCCCACTCTTGACGACGAGCATTAATATCATCGAAGAAGCTGGTATCTTTTTTCTCAGTGAGGAGGGGTAAGAGGGCTGTTAAGGTTGGGCCTACAGAGCCAAGAAAGCCAACTGTGTTGGCAGTACGTCTGCCTAATACTTCTGCGCGTTCATCAAGCTGTATGACTTGAGCTTTTTGTGGAAGAAATTCAGAGTAGGGGTAGTCTGTACCTAACATAATCAGTAAATCGCAATTCATCATTGCATGATAAGAGGCTTTTGATCCTATCATCCCTATGCCACCTATCCAACGGTGATCATCGTAAGGCAAAATGTCTTTACCTTTAACGGAGTGGATTAAGGGGGCTTTTAATATGTCTGATAATTTACGTAGTAAGTCAGCTGTGCCATGGCAGCCGGCGCCACACATCACCACAATATTTTGTGCAGGTTCAATGAGTTTAGCGATGCGGTGGATGTCTGCATCATTAGCTGCGAATGCTTCTCTTGGCTTTAATGTGTCTAAGCTTGGCATATCGCCACTCACTGCTGAGCTTAGTACATCTTCCGGTAGGATTAAATGGCTAACACCACGGCCAGCATAGGCAGAGGCAATAGCTTGATGAATGACGGCGGGTGCTTGCTCTGGGCTTAATATGGTTTCTGTATATAGTGATACGTCTTGAAATAGCAAGTTGGGTTTGGTTGTTTGGATGTAATCCGTTCCTTGTAACTTGCGTATCATATCGCCTGATAAAGCCAATACGGGCGCATGGTCGCGGGCTGCCTCGTATAGGCCGGCAACTAAATGTGTGCTGCCTGGGCCTGTGGTGCCTGCGCATACGCCAAGTTTTCCTGTTAATTTTGCTTGTCCTGCCGCGGCAAGTGCTGCCCCTTCTTCATGCCTCACGCCTACCCATTCAATGGAGCTTCTTCTAACGGCATCGCCTATGGGGTTTAATGAATCACCAATTAATCCAAATATTTGCTTAACGCCTATGCGCTCAAGAGTAGTAACTAATAGGTCGGCAACGTTTTTTGACATTAGAATCTCCATGCATTAAGCAAGTGGGGTGATTTTCAGTATATCATGTGGGGCGGTGCTTGGCGGGTGGGATGGTAGGCTAGTGCGAGAGAGTGTTTGATTATAAAGAAAAAACCCGCAAGAGCTGCGGGTTTTTGGTGTTTCAACTATTCGTCTTTTTCTTCATCATCATGAGATTCTTCTTGGATATAAATCTCACCTTCTTGAATCTCAGTGCCGACTAATTCTTCAAAATCATCTTCTTCTTGAACAACTTTGCGCACAGGTATTTGAATTTCAAAGACTTCTTCTTCATGGATTTCATGATGAGAAAAGTCAGTGTAGCCAGCCGCAATTTCACGTAGTGCAACAACAGTTGCTTTATCGTTGTCCCATTCTACCTTGGGTTCTTTGCCACGCATTAGTTGTCTTGCTCTTTTAGAAGCAATAATGACGAGTTCAAAGCGGTTTTTTACGTTTTTCAAACAATCTTCAACGGTGACTCTTGCCATTACGAATACCTTTACTTCAGTCTAAAAAAATATAGTGCCCCCATCATACAAGATTTTCTTGGAAATGGGTATGTTCTTATAAAGCCATTGTTGCTAAATTTTCGATCAAGTTGGCGTGTTTCGCTAATTGGCGTTGACGTAGCAGTCTGCCACTTTCAATAATAATTTTTAGCTCATGTAGCGCCGTTGAAAAGATATCATTGATGACAACATAGTTAAATTCGCGAATGTGAGAAGCTGTTTCTCTAGCATCTGCTAAGCGCTTTTTAATAATGTCTGAATGATCTTGATTGCGTTTCACTAGGCGGTCACGTAAGTGTTCTAACGACGGTGGTAAAATGAAAATGCTACTGGATTCTGGGAATAGTTGCTTAATCTGTTGATGACCCTGCCAATCTATTTCTAAAATAACATCAATACCTTTTGCGAGCGTTTCTTCCACCCATGTTTTTGATGTGCCGTAGTAGTTATCAAAGACAGTGGCATATTCTAAAAAGTCATGATGTGCAATCATGCGCTCAAATGTGGCTTTATCAACAAAGTGATAGTTAATGCCATCTACTTCATTTGGGCGCTTTTCACGTGTGGTATAGGAAATAGATACCGTGATGTCAGGTAGGCTGCTAGTTAATGCATGTACCAGAGTGGTTTTACCTGTCCCTGAGGGGGCCGCGATAACGTATAAATTACCTATATCAGCCATGAGAATGATCTCCATCGTGTTGGGTTGATTTTATTTGATTAATAATGGCGGTGCTGGATGTATTAACGCTGGAATTCATAACGCGCACTTCACCACCGTAGGCGCGTACAATGTCAGCACCAACAATTTGATCTAGGCGATAATCACCACCTTTCACTAATAGTTCAGGCTTAAGAAGTTGTAGCAAGCGTCTTGGTGTCTCATCTGCAAAAGGGACTACCCAGTCAACAACGCCTAATCCTGCTAAAACTGTCATGCGGTGTTCAAGGTTATTAATAGGACGGTGAGGTCCCTTTAATGTTCGAATTGACTCATCGGTATTGACTGCAACAATTAAGTAATCGCCTAATTGTTTAGCTAGTTGTAGGTAGGTCACATGGCCCGCATGCAAGATATCAAAGCAGCCATTAGTAAATACGATTCGCTTGCCTTGTGCTCTGGCCTCATTAACAGCAAGAGCCAGTTGTTCTTCGTTCACAATGCCAGAAGCAAAGCTCGTTTTGCCAGAAAGTGCTGCTTCTAACTCTGGTGTGCTGACAGTTGCTGCTCCTAATTTGCTAACAGTAATGCTAGCTGCCAAGTTGGCGAGTGCGGTGGCATGTAATAGGTTTTCGCCTGTTGCAAGGGTAGCACCTAATACACCAATCACGGTGTCACCTGCGCCTGTTACATCAAATACGTCGCGTGCGTATGCTGGTAAATGAGTGATGGTTTGTTGCTGAATAAGTGTCATGCCATACTCGCCCCGAGTAACTAGCAGTGCTTCTAGGCCGTATTGATTAATTAAATGGCGGCCTCTACCTATAATGTCTTGCTCGTGTGGGCAATGGCCTACAATCATCTCAAATTCTTTTAAATTTGGGGTGATCAAGCTGGCGCCGTGATAGATGCTAAAGTCGCTGCCTTTAGGGTCAACCAGTACGGGTATCCCAGCTGCTTTTGCTAGCTCAATAAATTGCTGAGGGTTTTTTAGTGTGCCTTTGCGGTAATCAGATAAGATAACAAGATTGGCATCAGGCAGGTGTTTTTTGTAATGAGCAAGCAGTTGTTCTTGTTCAAATTGCAGCGTTTCTTCCTCAAAATCTAAACGCAATAACTGCTGATGACGGCTAATAATTCTTAGTTTAACAATCGTTTCTTTATTGTTTAACTGATAGAAATCATGCTTTACATTGGCTGCCGTTAATTGTTCAGCTAGCGCATTGGCAGGTTCATCATTGCCCGTGACCCCTAATAGGGTGACATTTGCGCCTAAAGCGGCAATGTTTAGCGCAACATTCGCAGCGCCACCCGGCCTGTCATCCTTAGCTGCAATTTTTACAACAGGAACGGGCGCTTCTGGCGAAATTCTGGATGTGTCACCAAACCAATAGCGATCTAGCATGATATCGCCGATAACTAAGACCGATGCGTTATCAAAAAGGGGTAGGGCTTTTGGTAGAGGTTGCTGCATGAGTGCCTCGTTTCTGTTCAAAAGAATAAAATTGGCCCGATTTTATCATTTTGTGGGCAAAGAGGCTATATGGGAGGCTATTTATCCGTATAATCAGTGGAACTAAGTAGTGGAGCGGGTGTTTAAATTTTGCGCTATATTTATACCATTTTATTCTATGTGATTTCGCCATTTTTATTATTGCGTTTATATTGGCGTTCACGTCAGTTACCAGCCTATAGACGCGGGGTAGCAGAGCGTTTTGGCTATTACTCCTTTGGGTTGCAACAGTGCATTTGGGTGCATGCTGTTTCGGTGGGTGAAACGATTGCGGCTGTTCCTTTTATTAAGGCATTGCAAAAGCATTATCATCCTCTACCTATTTTAATGACTAACATGACACCAACAGGCGCAGAAACAGTTAAAAAATATTTTGGCGATACTGTTAAGCAAGCCTATATTCCTTATGATTTGCCGGGTGCACTCCAGCGTTTTATTCAAACGATGAATCCCATGATGTCTATTGTGATTGAAACAGAGTTATGGCCTAACTTATTGCACTGTTGCCAGAAAAATAGCATCCCTGTTTATTTAATGAATGCACGGCTGTCACAGAAATCAGCAGCTGGTTACCAGCGTGTGGCTCGCCTGACTAACAATATGCTGAAAAGCATATCGTTAATTGCAGCTCAAGGTGCGGCTGATGCTGAGCGGTTTATCACGTTGGGAGCCAAGGCTGAAAAGGTTGTTGTAACAGGGAATATGAAGTTTGATTTGGAGTTAAAGCCAGATCTATCTGCCAGTGTAGCGGCATTGAAAATTATCTTAGGTGCCAAGCGGTTTATTTGGGTGGCAGCGAGCACGCATGAGGGAGAGGAAGAGTTGATACTAGCCGCGCATCATGTTATTCGAGAGAAAGAGCCTGATGCGCTGTTGGTATTAGTGCCTAGGCATCCAGATCGTTTTGAAGCAGTTGCTGCATTAAGTGCCAAGCAATTTGTTACAAAACGTCGGCATTTACATGAAGCATGCACACAAGATACCGCAGTTTATTTAGGCGATACCATGGGGGAGTTGCTGACAATGTGCGGCGCTGCTGATGTTGTATTTATGGGAGGCAGTTTAATACCACGAGGTGGTCATAATATATTAGAGCCTGCCGCATTAGGTAAAGCCATTTTATCCGGGCCTTCTCTCTTTAATTTTGCACATATCGCATCTTTATTCATCAGAGCACATGCACTTAGAATAGTAACTGATAGCAATGCGTTAGCTGCTACTATTTTAGAATTGATTCATTCACCTGCAGAAAGGAAGACAATGGGTGAAAATGCAAAAATGGTCATGGACCAAAATAAAGGTGCCTTAGAGCGGCAAATAAATCTAATCATCGCTAGGCATGTGGTAGCCTAGCGTTTACGAGACAATATTCTGTTCTGCTAATGTTTTTTGTACGAATTGTAAATCCATGAAGGCTTTCTTTTTGTCTGCCGGATTTCGCAGCAAATAAGCAGGATGGTAGGTGATGATTAGCGGCGTGTTGGACTGAGGGTAGTGATGTAACTTGTTCCGCATAGACTCTAACGATGCTTTTGTTTTTAATAAATAGTGTGCCGCAATTCGTCCGACAGCCAATAATAAATCAGGTTGTACTAATGCAATTTGTTTGTCTAAAAAGCCGGTGCATAATGCAACTTCCTCTGCTTTGGGGTCGCGATTTTCAGGAGGTCTGCATTTTAGAATATTGGCAATGTACACATCTTCTCGTGTGAGTTGCATGGTTTTTAACATGGCAGTTAATAGTTGCCCTGCTCGGCCAACAAAAGGCTCGCCCTGCTTATCTTCATTAAAACCCGGTGCTTCACCAATAATCATTAATTTAGCAGCTGTATTGCCAACGCCAAAAACGGTTTGTGTCCTGGTGGTATGTAAGCTGCAAGCGGTGCATGTCGCAACGCTATCTTTTAATCGTGGCCATGGGTCGTCGCTGATAGGTTGAGCGGACTCAACCTGTTCAGTGCAAATCGGTGCATGCTTGAGTTCCCAAGATGTTAGTTCTAATATGCGGTAGTGTGCTTGCATCGCTGAGCCTTAAATTTTATGGTAAGGGTAATAGCGAGGCTCCCACATCGCAAGGCGAATTGCTTCTTTCAAATCCACATGCATAGAGACACGAGATAAGCCTTCTTTTCTTGCTTGCTCGGCAACCGCTAATGCAACTTGAAAGCTAACCATTTTTGCTTCAGCTAATTTAGGTAATAGCGGTGCCATTTTGTCTTGATAAACAGGAGAGCATTTACTGAGAGCTTGTGTTGCAGCCCATAACATATCATCAGTAATGTGAGCTGCCTTAGATGCAATGACGCCTAATCCTATGCCTGGGAAGCCTAATGCATTATTGCATTGGGCAATGCGATGCCAGCGGCCTTCGTATTGCACATCAGAGAAGGGGCTGCCAGTTGCAATGATCGCTTTACCTGCCGTCCATTGGTATAAATCTTCAGGGGTGGCTTCTGCTAACGAGGTTGGGTTGGATAAAGGCATAATGATAGGGCGTTCAACTTGCGACGCCATGAGTTTTACAATCTCTTCATTAAATGCACCAGCAACCGTTGAGCAGCCGATTAGGATGGTTGGTTTTGCATTTTTGACAACATCATAGAGACCTACATAGTTGGGGTCTCGTAGTTCCCAAGTGTTGAGCTCACTGCCGCAGCGGGAATAGGCGGCTTGTGATGGTTGTAATGAAGCATGCTCAGTGAGTAAGCCGGGTCTGTCAAGCAACCAAAAACGTGTGCGAGCTTCTGCTTCACTTAAGCCGGCTTGTCGCAATGCACCATAAATCTGATCAGCGATGCCTATGCCTGCTGTACCTGCGCCGAGAATCACAATGCGATGATTGATTAATGGGGTACCGCTTGCCACCACGCTAGCTAATACACAGGCAAGTGCAACAACACCGGTGCCTTGCATATCGCCATTGAAGGTACATATTTGATCTCTGTACCGCGTTAAGATACGTCTTGCATTATCACGCCCAAAGTCTTCCCAGTGCAGCATTAGATTCGGGAATTTTTTGGTAATAGAGCTGACAAACATATCAATAAAGTCATCATAGGCTTGACCTGTTACCCGCTCATGACGCCAACCAATATACATGGGGTCGTTTAATAGATGGGGGTTGTTGGTGCCGACATCTAATTGGATGGGAAGGCTGCGATGGGGGTTGATGCCGCCACACAAACTATAGACCATTAGTTTTGCGCTTGAGATATTAATGCCGCCTATCCCTTGGTCGCCAATTCCTAAAACCGCTTCACCATCTGTGACCACGCTAATATCAACTTCGGGTGGCAATCGATTGTCTAAAATCTCATCAATCCTGTGTCTGTCAGGGTAGCTAATATATAAGCCTTTAGCCTTGCGGTGCTCCATACTAAAGCGTTGTACTGCTTCACCTACTGTTGGCGTATAAATAATAGGCAGCATTTCTTCTAGGTGCTGGCTAACTACTTTATAAAATAGCGTTTCATTGTAATCATGTAATACATTCAAATAAATATTTTTGCCTAAATTGCTGCGGTGTTCGTTATATTGGCCGTACATACGAATGGCTTGCTGATCTAGTGTCTCAATCTGGGTGGGTAGTAGGCCTAATAAGCCAAATTCTTCCCGTTCTTGCCGAGAGAACCCAGTTCCTTTGTTTAGTTTGGGGGTGGTTAAAAGATTGTTACCCGTTAAAGGGGTTTCGATATAGTCAAGCTCACCAGCTGCATTGTGAATGAAATTAAATTCAAACATATAAGGCTCTTCGTAATGTGTTATCTATCAAAATGTTAAAAGTCAGTTTAGCCTGATATCCAGGCTGCTCTATCATTATACCTATTGTTAGATCAAATATCTCTAATCTGATAGACTAGCGCCATATGAATGCTTTGCTTCGCTGGCGGCAAAAAAAGGAAACTAAATGAAAAATATAGCAGTTTACGCGGGTACCTTTGACCCTATTACCCTTGGTCATATTGATGTCGTGGAGCGGGCTGCCCGTATTTTTGATCATATCATTGTCGCTGTGGCTAAAAGCGCAGGAAAAAATCCGGCATTTACCCTAAAGGAGCGTTCTGAGTTGACGGCTGGTGTCTTGTCGCATTTATCCAATGTCAGCGTTCAAGGATTTGAGGGTTTGCTGGTTGATTTTGCCAGGCAACATGGTGCAAATGTCTTGCTAAGAGGGCTCAGAACAGTCACTGACTTTGATTATGAGTTCCAGTTGGCTAGCATGAATAGGCATATGAATGATAGTATTGAGAGTATGTTTCTGTTGCCTGCTGAAAATTATCGCCATATCTCTTCAAGCTTGGTGAGGGAGATCGCAGCGTTGGGTGGGCATTTTGAGATGTTTGTGCCACCGTTGGTGGTGACGGCATTAAATAATAAATTTAAAAAATGAGGTGTGGTGAATGTCTTTAATCATCACTGATGAATGTATCAATTGTGATGTTTGTGAGCCAGTCTGTCCTAATCTAGCGATTTATCAGGGAGAGGCTATCTATGAAATTGATCCGCATAAGTGTACAGAATGTGTTGGCCATTTTGATGAGCCGCAATGCGTGGTCGTTTGCCCAGTTGATTGTATTTTAGTGGATGCGGCTAATCCTGAAACAAAAGAGCAGCTATTGGCAAAGTACGAAAAACTAACTAGCGCCTCATAGGCGCAGATGGCGCTGCTTCCGGTTCTACTTGATGATGGGCAAAGAGATAGCGTAATTTGTTCTTCATTCCCTCCTTCATTTTATGATTACTAAGTGCATAAGTAAGCGCGTCTTGCTGAGCTTGATTTTGAATGGTTTTAGATGCGTTTTTATCAAGTAGTGCAGTAACAGCGGCTGTTCTTCCAAAATAAGCTGCAAAATGTAGCGGTGTGTTACCCTGGCGATTTGTTTTATTGGGATCCAAGCCAAGCGCAACTAGATAATAGATAATATCCTTTTGATTGCAGCTGGTTGCGAGAAATAATGCCGAGCTACCTTCATTGTCAATTGTTGAAGCTAGGGTGGAATTTAAATTATCAAGCAACATTAAAATATCTAAACATCCGCTGCTGGCAGCAAAGTGAAATGCATTATGTCCGTATTTATTTTTTTCTGTGATATCGTAGCCCTGTTCATCAATCAAATAACGAACTAAGTCGATATTGTGGCTGATGCAGGCAAGATGCAAAAGATTGCCTAATTGATTAGAGCGTATGCTCGATTGAAAATAACTCTCGGTCAAAAGATATTGAACAATGTTTAAATGGCCAAAACGCGTAGCAAGTAATAAGATGTTATACGTTATATTTTGACTATCGGTTGCTTCAGTTTGCGTTAATGGAGGAAGAAATAAATTAGCCATGGTGTGTCCGTAGCCTTGATTAATTAGAAATTTCAGTGTTTCTAAATTTCCAAATTGTGCAGCAATATGAATAGGGTGTTCATGATGTTTGGTTTTTCCTGTTACGCAGCCCAGTTCTTGAAAATGAGTAAGTTTTTTGATATTTCCTATCTTTGCAGCATGATGTATCAGTTTCCAGCCTTGCTTGTCTGCGATGTTACTTGATATTTGATAGCGGTATAATAGGTAATGAAATAAGCGCAAGTTGTTACAGTAAGAGGCTGACATTAATATAGAAGGTGATGGTTTTTTAGCTGAGAAATGATCTGCTACGAAAATGAAGCCAGAGACACTGCCAGAGAGGGCAACTAAATTCATGATAATGTCATCATGGTATATGTGTAATTCATTAAAATTATTAAGTGCATGCTTAATAACACCAGGATTGCCACTAAGCAAAAATAATTTACTGAGAGATGATAAAGGAAAATCTTGGGTTAGCTGATAAGCTTCATACAATGCAGCGTAATTTATGTTGTTGCCAGTATTAATAAGGTGTTTTAGTTTGCTTGATGGATATTCTGCAGCAATTTTATTAGTCGAGGGCGGTGTCCCATCTGCCAAATACTTGGATAAACAAAATAAATCAGATGATGAGCAGCCAAGTTCATTAAACTTTTCTATCCAATGAAAAGCGCTTTGCACATGTTGATTGAAAAAACTGGAGGTGGTTGCAATAGCATGTCGCGTTTGAGGGTCATCTAATATATAAGTTTTACAGCTTCCTATCCCTAAAATAGCCTCTAGGGAATTGGTTGGTAAGCTACTTTCTCTGGGTGATAATGCTGATTCTACTTGTGAGGCATAAATATTTAAGTTCCCAACTACTTCTTGCCAAACTTGGCATGCAAGGGTGGTTGAGCCAAAGGTACTTAGTTCATCAAATGTAATGTCATCGCTGTCTGTTTTTAGTGAAATGCAGGGGTGACTTAAAAATTGATAGGCGTCAACTTTTAATGTCTTGATTCTAGTGGAATGAGTGCTGGGCTTGTTAGTGCTTTGCTCCCACTTTATTATTAGGTCTATTATTGTCCCTTTCCGCATAGTTGTCTCACTCTTACTGAGGGAAGGAGAAGTATAGCATACTCCTACTGGTATGCGTGTGAGAGGGTTGTTCTGATCGGGCATAGCTTCTATGCCCGATCAGAAGTTATTTGCCTGCAGGTCGTTTTTTTTCTGTTATTAACCAGGCATTTAAAGAGCGTAAATCATCGAAACTTAATGTGCCAGCTGCTTGCTTGAGTGAGAATAAATTATTAATAAAAGCATAGCGATCAGTAGCGTAAGTGGTTTGAGCTTGGAAGATACGTTGTTGCTGGTTTAATACATCCACTAGTGTTTCGGTGCCCACTTTATAGCTTGCCTCTAATCCTTCCCAAGAACTAATAGCAGACTTAATAGCTTGCTTGTCTGCTTTTACTAGACTGATGCCAGCCACAACATTTAGGTAGCTTTGGCGAGTGGTATTGATAGTGCTACGGACAGTTTGCTCTAACTGTTGTTGTGCTACTTGATAGTTGTAAACAGCTTGGTTAGTTTGTGCAATCACACCGCCACCCGCAAATAAAGGCAGATTAATATTGAAACCAAAGGACTTATCTGTTTCTGTACCGGGGCCATTTCTTAGGTTGAAGGAAGGGTAGCCATTCAAGTTATCGGAATAAGCGCGGGAAATGCTCGCTTGTGCGGTGACAGTAGGTAAATGTCCGGCATATTGTTGCTTAATGATTTGCCTGTAATTGTCGACATTGTACTGCGCCGTTTTGATATTCCAGTTTTGCAATTGCGCATGTTTAACCCAGTCTTCCTCATTCATAGGTTGCGGGCTAACCATGGGGAAATCTTCACTAAGTGGCTGTAAATGTTCGTAATAACAACCAGTAATGACGCGCAAATTTTCTCTATCATTTGTGAGAGCAGTTTGTGCTGCAATTTCTTTTGCATACGCAGTGTCATAAGAAGCTTGTGCTGTATATACGTCAGTCTGAGTTTTGAGGCCAACCTTGTATTGTTGGGTCACTTGGTCTAGCTGCTTTTCATAGGCTAGTTTAGATGCTTTAGCATAACTTAAATTATCTTCATCTTTTAAGATGGTGAAATAGGCATTTGCAACCCGCGTGATTAAGCTTTGCATCGCTGCATTTAAGGTGGCATCTGCACCCTTAGCCATAGCTAATGCACCAGCAACACCAGCGAATTGTGCAAAATTAAAGACAGTTTGATTGGCTTGTAGTGCAAGGGTGTAAGTTCTGGTGGTGACATTACGTGGTTGTAAGTAGGAGGCAGATCCTGGCGAAGGAATGACAGCATCGTAATTAGAGCCTGAGTAGCCTGCACGGCTAATGGCTGGGTTGTAAGTAACGGCAACACTGGGTAGTAAAGATGCCATGGTAATGGGCAGGCCCTCTCGGGTAGATAGGCGCTGAGAAATAGCCTGTTGATACTGTGGATCGCTCATGATTGCTTGATTAAAAACTTCAATCAAATCAGCAGCATATACATAGGATTGCACGCTGAATAAGGCTAGGAATAAAGATAATTGTTTCTTCATTTCACATTCCTGGTTTTGGTCTATATAGGTTAAGAAGATTACGAGGTTTAGGGGGCTGGGTCAATGCTGTATAATGTCTGTTAGGGTTCTTTCAGCTAATTGATAAGGAGTAAAAATGAGTATTTGGCGAGTGGATGTTAGTCTTGATGGCTTAAATAAGCGCAGCGAACAAACAATGGCGGAATTTTTAGGGATTCAATTTATAGAAATTGGGTCGGATTATATGGTTGCCAGAATGCCGGTTAATGAGCGTACGCGTCAGCCTATTGGGATCATGCATGGTGGTGCTTCTTGTGTATTAGCTGAAACAATTGGTAGTACCGCTGCTAATTGTAGTGTGGATCTGACTAAGCAATATTGCGTTGGGCTGGATATTAATACCAATCATATTCGCTCCATTAAAGAGGGATATGTCATAGGAACAACAAAGCCTTATCATATTGGGCGTACCACCCAGGTTTGGGGTATAGAAATTAAGGATGAAGAAGAGCGTTTAATTTCGGTGACGCGCTTAACAATGGCAGTGTTAAATCGCTAGTTGGGTTTTGTAGGCGGGTGGTGTTGCTTTGTTTTTGCTAATTGAATAGCTAATGCTAAGGCTGATTGCATACTCTGACCATTAGCTCGCCCGGTTCCTGCTAGATCAAGTGCCGTTCCATGGTCCACTGATGTTCGTATATACGGTAGTCCTAGCGTAACATTGACTGACTCTCCAAAGCTCATGGCCTTTACTACAGGTAATCCTTGATCATGGTACATGCTTAAAACAGCATCTGCTTTTGTTAGGTATTTAGGGGTGAATAAAGTGTCGGCGGGTAGCGGGCCTTCTAGATGATAGCCTTGCATTCTTAGTTCATCAAGCGCAGGGATAATGATATCCAATTCTTCTCGTCCCAAATAACCGCCTTCCCCAGCATGAGGATTAAGGCCACAGACATAAATGATGGGATCGGATAGGTTGAATTGTTCAGCTAATCCC
>CAYZRM010000004.1:29230-46097 GCA_964480845.1 uncultured Coxiellaceae bacterium
GGGTCGGCAATCACAACGAGTTCTGCATCATGATTTTCTGCCGCTAGTGTTAGCACAACATCCGGGCCTATGCCTGCAGGCTCGCCCGGTGTGATTAGTATGCGAGGAATAGGTGTCATAGCTTAACAGAGATAAAAGCCTGGCTGCGTAAGCGAGATACCCAGTTTTGAGCGGCTTCTTCAAACTTGCGTTGTAATAATAACTCACGCACTTGTTCACGGTTTGGTGCTGCCTGTGCATCAGTAAATCGCTCTTCTGTTAGCGAGATAATATGAAATCCATTAGGGGTTTGTATGGGGCCTGCGATTTCCTTAGCATGCATCCGTGTGATTTGATCGGCAAATGCGCTGGGAATTTCTGCTAGTTTGCGCCAGCCCAAATCGCCACCTTGTAATGCATTGCTGCTACCAGATTCTGATTGTGCAACTGCTGCAAACGATGTACCACTATGCAGTTTTGTCATCACTTGATCAGCTTGTTTTTTAGCAGAAGCAAGTTCTTCTGGTGAGGGTGTATCTGAAACAGGGATTAAAATATCTTCCAAATGGTATTCTTTGTTGCTGTTGTTTTGCCAGGTCTTCGACTTTAAGAAAGTCGTAATTTCTTGGGGGCTAACATTGATCTTTCCTGCCACTTCTTGCTGTTGCAAGCGATGTATCGTGATTTGTTCTCGCATTTCATTGCGATAATCATTGCTGCTGATGCCTTCTACCTGTAAGCGATGATAAAATTCATCTAAACTTAAGCTGTTTTCTTCAGCGATATGTGTAATTGTATTTTCTAGTTCATCTTCATGTACTTGTACGCCAGTTTGCTCAGCAATTTGCATTTGTATTTTTTTGTTGATCAATTGATCCAGTACTTGCTTTCTTAATACTGTATCAGAGGGGCTGGGTGCATGCTCTTGCGCTATTTGCAAATGTGCTGCTGTGAGTGCACGCTTTAGTTCTGACGTAGTAATGACATCTTCGTTAACAGTGGCGACAATATTGTCTAGGTCAGCTGTTTTGGCAAAGCTGCTGATTGATATAAGTGCACTGCACAAGCAGATGCAGAGTAGTCGGTTTCTCTTCATTTACAGCTCCTGTCCGAATTGTGAGTGATAACCATTAATGTTATTTAGTGTTGATGTTGGGTCTCCACCAATATTACCAAGCCCTTTTAATGCTACTTGGAAGTAAATTTGGCTGTTGTATTGTGGCACATTATTTACCAGATTAGTGAAGGCGCGTCCACCAACTAAGCGTACTGCCCAGCAACAGGAGTCATATTCTACGCCATATAGCATGTTCTGGAAATGGTGCGTGCTCCAATCTTGGCTTAAACGCCCAACGGCGCTAAATTGCCTAAAAACAGGCCAAGCTACTGATATATCAGTTAATTTTAGATTGTTTCTAGCCGTGTTGGTATTGATCCCAGAAAAATAATTACCGTTACGAGCAAAGCTGTAACTGAAATTAATGATTTTTCTCTCTTCCGGCTGGAAGTGGAAGGTAATGGTGCTGTTATCCAGCTGCTTGGTGGTTGGGTTTATAATCGCGTTGCTGTTTAGTGTCCAGTTAAGATTTAAGTGGTAATCAAATACAGCAGAAATAGGCGATAAGCGACGTTGGTTTTCAGGGTTATCTGGGTTATCAGTACAAACTAGCGGATTGTTACACATGGTGACGCGACGATTGGCAAAATAAATAATATCACCAACGCCTAGGCGTGCCTTCTCCAAGCCTGATTCATTATCAATTAAGCGCGTTGTTACGCCGATACTGAGTTGGTTGGCATCACCAATTCTATCAATGCCGGTGAATCGATTGTAATTGAATAACTGGTCATAGGTTAAGGTATTAACAGTGGTGTCAAAGTTAGGAATAGAGGACTGATTCCGATAAGGGATGTAGGTGTAATAGGCTTGTGGTTCTAGTGTTTGTTGGAATGCGTACCCAAATAATTTGTAATCTCGATAGAGTGAAAAGCCAGTTGCAACATCTAAGATGGGCACAGCCCTATGAATGCTGCTGGGTGTTTGTGTAGTGGAAGTTTGATTAAGATTGTAATCAGTCAACGCAATTTGAGCACGTGGATTCATAAAGAAATACGGTAAATAAATTGGATGACTAATGCCAGGTTGAACATTAATACGATTGCCTACTGGCTGAAGGATATTTGCCCCGGGATTATTTAGAATTTCAAAATGGGTGATTTCGTTATTAATAAAATACTCGAATCCCATCGCTTGATCTGGGTAGTCGGCATTTAAAAGTAGTTGTGGCCAACGACGGTATTGGTTGGCAACCGGCGCTTCTTGAACAGGATGCATCGTTTGGTATGATTGCATGCGTCCAGTAAAATCGATATTGCGAGATTTATAGTAGAGGTCAGCCTCTTGTAGTAATTGGTTTTGTGTGATTTCATTCAAGCTACTGCCAAAGTCTTGTAGGTAGTAGTCATCGCTTGCATAATTGAAATCAACGTGACTAGACCATTTTTCGGAGAAGCGAGAGTCATCACGCCAAACAAAGGCACCTCTCGTTGTGCTGGCATTTAGTAGGCGATTGGTTTCTGCTGCATTAATATCGGCGGTATTGCCAGAATATGGATCGGCATTTAGTGGGTTGTCAGCAACAGCTGATTGATAGTCGGCAAACATCCTATCTTTAGGAATGATGCTGAAATTAATAAATCCATTGTTTATAGGCGTAAGATATCGAAATTTGTCAGTGAATTGTATACCACGCTTGGTGAGTAATCCCGGTGTGATGGTCATGTCGTAATTGGGTGCCATGTTCCAGTAAAATGGTGCTAGTGCATAGGGCCCAAATTTATTGGATACACCGATGACAGGCCAGAGTAACCCTGATTTGCGTCTGCTATCGATAGGGAAGTTGATGTAAGGTACATATAGCACAGGTACCCCTTTCACATAAACTCGGGCATGAGTGGCATAACCACGACCAGATTCTTTATCTAGTAGAATATGGCTAGCTTTTACTTGCCAAGGTGATGTTAAAGGTGGACAGGTGGTATAGCTTGCTTGCTTTAGTTCGTAAACATTAGGCTTCTCCTGAGAAAATTCAGCAGCTGTACCCCAAGCATTCAATCCTGTAATTTTATGAGTCTGGTCAATGGTTGATTTTTCTTCTGCATGCTTGGGGGTGCCTACCGGTGTCCGATATAGAATATCTATCAGTGATTTGGCTTTTGTGTCGAAGTAGTAGTGTCCTTGTTTACCTATTACCAAGGTGTCAGGTTCTCGTAGGTGAACATTGCCTATCATTTCTGCACTGGTTAATTTGAAGGTGGTTGGGTCACGATATAAAAATGCTTTATTTGCAGTGATTTGTTGACCGTAACGTGTAATCGTCACTTGACCTTCTAAGGTGGTTTTTTGCTGCATGGAAATAAAGCCCTGGTCGCCAGTGATCTCGATAAAGCTTTCCTTATCGACACCTAGAGGGAAGGCCAGTGGTGGTTCTAAATAATAGCCATTGCAAATTGTGCCCGGATGCGTTGTCCAGCCAAGTTGTTGCGCAATCTCGGTACGGTTTAATGAGTCTCCTGCAAAAGTTGCCAGTGATATGCTCATCATTAAACCAAAATAGATAAACTTTGATTTTTTACTGATAGACATAATATAGTCCTTTAAATTAATGCCAAGTGTAACGAAAAGGTGGGTGTAATGGAATCCGTGGATGGGGTAAAAAAAGATGAGCGCAAAGCAGCTTTACTGCGATGGTTGGAAAATAGCGCGCTAGTCCCTTCAAAAATTGAAGCCATGGCCGGGGATGCCAGTTTCCGTCGCTATTTTCGCGTATGGATAGGTGGGCAGACATATGTTGTGATGGACGCACCGCCTACTAAAGAGCGTTGTCAACCATTTGTCCAGATTGCTAGGGCCTTGCAAGAGTTAGGGCTTAATGCTCCTCAGATTTTTGAGGCTGATTTAGAGCAGGGTTTTTTGCTGCTGAGTGATTTTGGTGATACAACTTTTTTAAAAGCACTCACTCTTCATCCTGATGATGCTATGTCGCTTTACGCAAATGCATTAAAAGCATTAGCAACGCTACAAGATTGTCGCCATGTGCATGATTACGACCTGCCTTATTTTGATAAAAAATGGCTGGTGCAGGAATGGGCTTGGCACAAAGAGTGGTTTCTCTGTCAATTTTTAGGATTAAAAGAATTAGAAAATGAGGCTGCTTTAGATGTTAATTACCAAACATTGATTGATTCTGCGGTTCAGCAGCCGCAAGTATTTATGCACCGAGATTTTCACTCAGCTAATTTGATGGTATTGCCTAATCAAGCAGTCGGGTTGTTAGATTTTCAAGATGCATTTATTGGTCCGGTCACATATGATTTAGCGTCCCTATTGAGAGATTGCTATATTGATTGGCCTGACAGTAATGTACAGACTTGGGTATTAACCTACCTGCGCTTGTTGAAGCAGCATGGTCAATTGGTTAATGTCACCGATGAGATATTTTTGCGTTGGTTTGAACGTATGGGTGTCGAGCGCCATTTAAAAGCCTTGTTTACATTTGCGCGTAAGTGGGTGCGTGATCAGCAGCCGCAATATCTACAGCATATGCCTAGAACGTTAAACTATATTCTGCATGCAACCCAGCATGACCCATTGCTGAAAGAGATGCATCAATTCTATGCGCAGGTAGTCAAACCATTAATGATGGAGAAGCTTGCATTATGCGTGCAATGATTTTAGCGGCAGGGCGTGGTGAACGCATGCGGGAATTAACACAAGCTATACCCAAGCCATTATTAAAAGTACAGGGCCGTTATTTGATTGAGTATGCTATTTTGCGTTTAGCTAAAGCTGGTGTGACTGAGATTGTGATCAATGTTTCTTATCTTGGTGAAAAAATTCAAGCAGCGTTGGGTGATGGTAGTCGTTATGGTGTCAGTATCTACTACTCTGTAGAAAAAGAGCGCCTTGAAACGGGTGGCGGTATCTATCAGGCATTGCCTTTGCTGGGCAGTGATCCGTTTATTTTATTGGCAGGCGATTTGTTAACAGATTTTCCATTGGAAACATTACCTAAGAAACTATTAGGGCTTGCACATTTGGTAATGGTTGATAATCCTGGTTATCATTCCCATGGTGATTTTGGTTTAGTTGATGGGTATATTGCTCTCGATGGAGCTAAGTTAACATTTGGTAGTATATCAGTGTTACATCCTGATTTATTCAAAGATGCCCAATCCGGTGTGTTTCGCCTCGCTTCTTTATTGTTGCCTGCTATTAAAAAGCGACAAGTAACAGGCGAATATTATCACGGTGTCTGGCATAATGTCGGTACGCCAGAAGATTTGCAAATCGTTAATCAGCAGATACTGGGCTGATTAACGCGCGTCCCCCCCCCCCCTCTTTTTTTCTATATTTCTTCCTGTCTTATCTCTTCTCTGTTTTTACGGCTTATTTTTTATTTTTTTCACTGCAGGATTTTTTTATGTCGTTAGCAATTGTTTATAGTCGTGCGCCTAGTGGTATTCAAGCGCCATTAGTCACTGTAGAAGTGCATTTATCAAATGGAATGGCTGCATTTAATATCGTTGGTTTGGCAGAGGCTGCTGTCAAAGAAAGCCGCGATAGGGTACGAAGTGCTTTGATGAATATGCAGTTTGAATTTCCCTCTCGCCGTATCACAGTTAATTTAGCGCCAGCAGATTTACCTAAAGAAGGAGGCCGATTTGATCTGCCTATTGCATTGGGAATTTTAGCGGCAACTGGTCAGCTATCAAAAGAGGCATTATTGCAATATGAATTTGCTGGTGAGCTGGCGCTTTCTGGCGAGATTAGACCGATAAGAGGTGCATTGCCTGCGGTTCTTGCTGCTTATCAAGCAGGGAGGAAATCAGTTGTGCCTATGCAAAATGCAGAGGAGGCTTCTTTAGCGCAGCAAGCAGATGTATTGCCTGCTAGGCATCTTGCGGATGTTTGTGCACATTTGCAAGGTGGTACACCACTGATGCATGCTGTTACAAAAGAATTAACGGCTGAGCCTAATTATGCGGTTGATCTGGCGGATGTGCGGGGGCAGATCCAAGCAAAGCGTGCGTTAGAAATAGCAGCTGCAGGAAGGCATAGTTTATTATTAATTGGGCCACCTGGTACCGGTAAGACCATGCTGGCTAGTCGTTTGCCGACCATACTACCTGCTATTAGTCAGCAAGAAGCATTAGCCGTTGCTGCAGTTGCCTCAGTTAGTAGTAATGGGTTTGATGCAAAAAAATGGGGCTGTATTCCATTTAGGGCGCCACATCATAGCAGCTCAGGTGTGGCCTTGGTTGGTGGTGGGCGACCACCTAAGCCAGGAGAGATTTCGTTGGCACATCATGGTGTTTTATTTTTAGATGAGTTGCCGGAGTTTAATCGGCATGTGTTAGAGTCTTTGCGTGAGCCACTGGAGTCAGGCGAAATTACTATTTCTCGTGCAGCATTCCAGACAAGTTTCCCAGCAAATTTTCAATTTATGGCAGCAATGAATCCTTGTCCTTGTGGTTATGCAACGAGTAAAACGGACGAATGCCGTTGCAGTCCTGAACAGGTGAAGCGATACATGGGTAAAATATCAGGGCCATTGTTGGATAGGATAGATATGCATGTTGAGGTTGCGCGCATGCCCCCTGATTTATTGGCACAGCATCAGGTGGTTAGTGGTGAATCCAGTGCGCTCGTACGTGAGCGAGTGAGACTTGCTCGCGATACCCAATTGCTCAGGCAGAAGAAATGTAATGCTTTATTAACGGTGCCTGAGTTGGGAATGTTTGGCGGTATTGATAAGCCGGCAGAGCAATTATTGATACAGGTAATGAATAAATTTAATTTGTCTGCTCGTATTTATCATCGTATCGTAAAGGTGGCGCGTACCATCGCTGATCTTGCAGGCTGTGATACGATAGGGGTTGCGCATATAGGAGAGGCATTGCAGTATCGCTGCCTTGATAGGATGAAATCTGCCCTGTAACGAATTTTTCGCCCTAAATTCGATCTATTTTATGGCGGTTTGATTGTTTGATTCGCGTTATAATGTAGGGAGTAGCTCCCATAGAGCTAAGAGAGGAGAGGGAATGACTTTAATATTTTACCCAAATACCGATGATGCTCAAAAAGGCGATATGAAGGATAGGATAGAAGTGCTCATGGAGGCAGCTGAGCGCTATCGTGCCATTATTTTAGATACAGCAGGTGTTGCCGCGGAGGAGAAAAAGCCAACTATTCCTCGAGATCAGGCGGTTGCTTATAATTGGGAAGAGATTGCCAAGGTGTTGCGTATGGCGCGTATGTTGCCAGAAATAAATCGAGCAGATAAAGTCGCTAAGGCTGATATTCTGGCTAAGCTGGCTGAGGTTTATGAGGTATTAAGAGCGGCTAAAATGCCAAAGTTGGAAGCGGTGCGTTTGGCTTTGATTAGTGAGTCTAGTCATTTGCGTGGTGGTTAGGCTTGTTTGAAAGCAAGCAGGAAAAGCTAAAACCACTTTTCCTGCACAGGTTGCATTCCTTGTCGACGACGAGAAGAGAAATGACTTGTGTGCATGGAGTAGCATAAAACGTGGGGGTGTGTTTATGCAGCCACGTTATCTTTCTCTAATGCAGTGCGCAATTTCTTCATGGCATTCTTTTCTAGTTGTCTGACGCGTTCAGCAGATATTTGGTATTTATCGGCTAGATCTTGTAGGGTTAACTTATCATGGTCTAACCAGCGCGTGCGAATAATTTCCTGGCTACGTTCGTCTAGTGCGCTGAGCGCTATGTGCATTTTATCGCTTGCTTGGCCTGACCAATCATCGTGTTCAGATTGGGTGGCAGGATTGTAGCGATGATCTTCTAAATAATTAGCAGGTGCGGTGTAGTGTTCTTCCTCATCGTGATCTGTCATATCAAATGCCATATCAGAGGTGGATAGGCGCATTTCCATTTCACGCACTGTTTCTGGTTTGACCTTTAAATCTTTTGCAATGTCGTTAACTTCTTGGTGGGTCATCCAGCCCAAATGCTTTTTAAGTGAGCGAAGATTGAAAAATAGTTTACGTTGCGCTTTGGTGGTGGCCACCTTAACAATGCGCCAGTTACGTAAAATGTATTCATTAATTTCTGCTTTAATCCAGTGCATGGCAAAGGTGACTAGTCGCACATTCATTTCTGGGTTAAAGCGTCTAACTGCCTTCATGAGGCCAATATTGCCTTCCTGAATTAAGTCAGCTAGTGGTAGTCCATAGCCCATGTACCCTTTCGCAACTCTGGCAACATAGCGTAAATGGGATAAAATAAGCCGCTTAGCAGCAGGTAAGTCGTTATTTTTTTGTAAATTAACGGCCAGATTATATTCTTCTTCTTGAGTGAGAAGGGGAATTTGATTAATTTGATTTAGCCAAGCATCAAGGCTAGTTGTGCTAGGTGATGGCAGGCGTACATCTACGGATTGTAAGCTCTTCTCGGTCATATTGCCCATTATTAAGTCACTCATGGATTGCTATATGGAGGGTCATATTACAAATATATTGAGTAAGGTTCAAATATATTTGGCATTTTTATGACTAAATTATACCCTTTTTTATGTTTTTTGCCATGCATAATGATGTATTAAAGAAATGTTGAATTTAAACAGTTGGATAGGTGTGCTGATGTTGAATAGATACGATAAGGGTTTTTTTGCCCCGCGCCAGGGATCGACGAATGTTCCAATAACAGATATACGGGAATATTTACAGACACGAACACCGACTGAGAGAAAATTACTGATTGGCCAGCTATGTCATGGATTGCTAGTACTGTCATTTCTAATCGGGCTGAGTAGAGGGCGATATTCATGGGGGGAATGCCTTGTTGGGGTGTTTTTGCACGGTATTCAAGCTTGCATTAATGTTGAGACAGATGGGGCAATGAAGCTGTTTGCGTTGGCTGTGAATGTGGGGTGCATGGTTGGTTGGGCTCAGCAAACTCGATTTGATGGTGTGAGTGCGGTGGGTATTTTTGAGATGCTTAGTTGTCTATCAGGTGTGGGTGCAACCAGTGTTGCTATTCATGAAGGTATGAGGCCTAAGAAGAAGCGATGGTAGTTATTCGATACTCAATTACTATCTTATCGCTAACTGCGCGATAAGATAGTAGTTTATGAGGTAATGGCTTAAGCCTGTTGTGATGACCTCAGGATGCTATTCTGTGAATAAAGCATCAACAAACGCATCTGCTTCAAAAGGTCTTAAATCATCAATGCCTTCACCAATTCCAATAAATCGTATAGGTGTTTGTGTCTGTTTAGCAATCGCAAAAATAATACCACCTTTTGCAGTGCCATCCAGTTTGGTTAGGGCAATGCCAGTGACATCCATAGCGTCATTGAATTGCTTTACCTGGGTCAGTGCGTTTTGTCCTAGGGTCGCATCTAATACGATTAGGGTTTCATGTGGTGCGCTAGGATCAAGTTTAGCTAATACACGTTTCACTTTTTGTAGTTCGGCCATTAAATTGGATTGTGTGTGTAAACGCCCAGCTGTATCTGCAATTAAAATATCTACGCCACGAGCTTTAGCAGCCTCCATGGCATCGTAAATAACAGCAGCAGTATCTGCACCGGATTGCTGTGCGATCACAGGGATATGGTTGCGCTCTCCCCAAACTTGTAGTTGTTCTGTGGCGGCAGCTCTAAACGTATCGCCGGCTGCTAGCATCACATTTTTGCCTGATTGTTTAAAGTAATTGGCTAGTTTGCCGATGGTGGTTGTTTTGCCTGCGCCATTAATCCCTATGACCAAAATAACATAAGGTTTTTTATCCGCTTCTATGACTAATGGTTGTTGGCATGGTTTAAGAATGGTTTTCATTTCTGTTTGTAAGCACTCAAATGCCGCACTGGCATCTGCTAATTCATCTCGCCCCAATTTTTGAGTCAGTGTTTGGATGAGATGCTGGGTGGTTTCTATGCCAACATCGGCTGTCAGCAAGGCCATTTCAATGTCATCTAGCAGTGCTTTGTCCAGCTTCTTTTTACCTAGAAATAGGTTGCCAATACCGGCAGTAAGCTGCGTCCTTGTCTTGGTTAGACCGCTTTTTAAGCGGCTAAAAAAGCTTTCTTTTTGTTCTGTTGATGTGTCAGCTGTTTCGCTGGCTATTTTTGATTCAACAGTGTCTGTCGTTGTTTTTTTTCTTTTGAGAAAATCAAACATTCCTCTATCCTTCTTGATTAAAGAGATTATCGCTCGAGGAGCAAAAAATGAAACAAGGGTTGGTACGCATTATCGCGGGTAAATGGCGCGGAAGAAAGCTAAAAGTGCCGGAGGTGAAAGATTTACGTCCGACACCTGATCGTGTGCGCGAAACACTTTTTAATTGGCTGTCGCCTATTTTGCCAGGTGCGCGATGTTTGGACTTGTTTACTGGGAGTGGTGTATTAGGGTTTGAGGCGCTCTCACGAGGTGCATCTTACGTGGAAATGGTAGATCAATCACCTGCGGTGATTCGTTTGTTAAGTGAGCAACTGCTAATTTTTAAAGCAGAAGGAGCCAGTGTGAAGTGCGCTAGCATTCCTCAGCAGTTATCTGTTCCTGCCATGCCATTTGATATTATTTTCATTGATCCGCCTTATAATAGTGATTTGCTGTTAACAACTTGCCAATATTTGGAACAGCATGGATTTTTAGCAGATTCTGCGCATATCTATCTGGAAGCGCAGAGCGTAATCAAGGATAATGACTTGCCGACAGGCTGGCGTTTATTAAAAAGCCAGCAAGCAGGACAGGTTGCTTACCATTTAGCGGTTAGAGAACGGATAAAAAATGATTAAACCAAGATTATTAACTGGCGATACGCCCACCGGCCGTTTGCATTTAGGGCATTGGGTTGGGTCTTTAGAAAATCGCGTGCAGATGCAAGACGATTATGATTGTTATTTTATTATTGCAAATGTGCATGCTTTCACAACGCGCATGGATAGGCCTAATGATATTCATCAAAGTGTAATGGATATTGCGATTGATTATTTGGCTGCTGGTATTGATCCTAAGCGCAGTACTATTTTTCTGCAATCAGAGATACCGGCGATTGCTGAAATGACTTTCTTTTTTAGCATGTTAATTCCTTATCCGCGTTTAATGCGTAATCCAACCATTAAAGATGAAATTCGGGATAAAGGTTTAGGAGATAATTATCCATTCGGCTTTCTGCTTTATCCTGTAGGCCAGGTTGCAGATATTTTAGTATTTAGGCCGCAAATTATTCCTGTTGGGGAAGATCAAATTCCTCATATTGAAATGGCGCGTGAAGTGGCTAGGAAGTTTAATCAACTTTACTGTCATGTTGATCCGCATACAGAAGATGCTGAGTATGTGAAGCAGGGTGGCTTGTTTCCTGTTGTGGATACTAAATTAGGGCGTGCTCGTCGCTTAGTTGGTTTAGGTGGGCCTGATGCTGCTGGTCATTTATTAAAGATGTCTAAATCATTAAATAATGCGATTTTGTTAAGTGATGATGCAGATACCATTAAAAAGAAAATCATGGGTATGTATACCGATCCTAATCGTTTAAAAGCGACGGATAAGGGAACGGTGGAGAATAACCCATTATGGATTTTTCATGACACCTTTAATCCAGATATAGCATGGGTGGATGAGGCAAAAGAGCGTTATCGTGCTGGTGCCATTGGTGATGTGGAGTGCAAGCGTCGCCTAATTGATATCCTGGTTGAGTTAATTGAGCCTATGCGCCAGCGTCGTTTGGCCATTGAGCAAGATTTAACTTATGTGCAGTCTGTTTTGCGTGAGGGTTGTGCTAGGGCAAATGAAACGGCTAATGCAACGTTGGCACTGGCTAAAGAGGCAATGCAACAGAGGTATTTCTAATGAATTCAGATGAAAAAAAGAACAGAAAAGAGAATTTGCGCTCATATAGAACTGGGCCGCTGACAGTGCTACAGCTGATGTTGGTTATTGCTATTCTGGGTGGCTTGATAACTTGGTTATTAAGTCATTTCTTTGCAGTGTAAGAATGCTTTGCACCCAATAGAAATTCAGATAATATGACTATTCTATAGTGGTTTGTCTGTATAATGCGGGCAAACTAAGTACTAAGTAAAAGACCGGTCAAACTTATTAATAAGGAAAATTGTCATGCGTAAGAATTTATTAGTAGCAGCATTAGTTGGTGTGTGTGCGTTAGGTTTAACTGCTTGTTCCAAGGGTGAGGATAACACTGCTGATCAAGCACAAGTAGCAACCACCACTGCTGAAGCGCCAGCAACCACTGAAGAAGCAGCACCAGCGACTACCGAAGCGCCAGCGATGAACGAAGCGCCTGCTACTGAAGCACCTGCTGCTACTGAAGCGCCAGCTGCTACCGAAGCACCAGCGATGACAGATGCACCAGCTGCTGCTACCGAAGCACCAGCAGAAGCACCTGCAAGCAACTAAGCGTTATTTTGTATTGCCAAAAAACACCGCCTAGCGCGGTGTTTTTTTTTTGCCATATAAGCCGTTGTGATGGTTGCTTGGCAGTGGTAATCTGTGGTTCAACGTTAGTAGAGTGTTGGGTATGAACTATTCAAAGTATGTTAAGCAATTAGTCTTTGCAGCGGTTGGTGGCTTGTTGGTTACCACGGTATCGTTTTCTGAGAAAGGCCCTGTGCCTATTTTGCCACAACCCATCGAAATCAAGGCGCCTGCGTCTGTAGCAGGCATTAACTCCACCTCTGCTAAGAAAGCTCCGCGATTATGGAATCTGCAAGATGCGGATATTTTAAGCGTTATTAATGAAGTATCCCAGGAAACAGGCAAGAATTTTGTTGTAGATCCTCGCGTGAATGGGAAAATTACGCTGATTTCTAGTAAGCCTCTGCGTAGTAAAGAGGTCTATCAGGTGTTTCTTTCTGTGCTCAGCATGGTGGGTTACTCAGCCATTCCTAGCGGTAATGTTGTTAAAATAGTTCCTAATATGGAAAGTGGTGAACAGGCAACCGCTGTTGTGATGGGTAAAAATGTGCCTAAAGGTGAGGAGGTGATTGTACGAGTGATCCCTCTGGAAAATGTCTCTGCTGCTCAATTGATCCCTGTTTTGCGTCCTATGATGCCGCAGTGGAGTAATGTATCTGCTTACATGCCAGGTAACGTATTAATTTTGTTGGGTCGTGCATCTAATTTAGATCGTATTTACCATATTATTCAGGATGTTGATCAGGCAGCGACTAGCGGTATTCAAATGATTCCGCTGCATCACGCGTCAGCTGCGCAAGTTGCCACCGTCTTAAATAACTTACAAACAGCTGCGCGCTCAGCAGGTGAAACAACCAATGTGTCGATAGCTGTTGATGAGCGTAGCAACAGTATTCTATTAGGTGGCACGAAAGCAATGCGTGTGAAGATGCGTGTTTTAATCTCTGAGCTTGATGCGCCAGTCGCTGCACCTGCTGGAAACACAGAGGTGGTTTATCTAAAGTATTTAGAAGCTAAGAATTTAGCACCCTTACTAGGGAAAATTGCCCAGAATATTATGGGGAAAGACAGTGGTGGTAGCTCTTTTGCTTCCGCAGAGATCAATAGCTCATCTTCTAACGGTTCACGCTCGAATGGGAATGATAATAATACCTCTGCAGTGCCTAAGGAAATTAACACTAACTCTAGCTATATCCAAGCTGAGCCTAATACGAATGCTATTATTATTACCGCACCACCTGCGCTAATGCAGGCATTAAAATCAGTCATTACTAAATTGGATATTCGTCCCGCGCAGGTTTTAGTGGAGGCTATTATTGCTGAGGTGGATGAGTCAAATTTAGAGAGTTTAGGTATTCAATGGGGTAGTGTGACGCCTGATGGCTCAGTTGGTACATCTGCGAATGGTTCTGCAACATCCTTCCCTAATTATGGTGCCGGTGTGGTTGGTATTATGCCGCATGTGCAAATTCAAGCCGTCCTGAGCGCACTACAGAATCAAACAGGCGTGGATATTCTATCTACGCCACAAATAGTGGTGTTAGATAATCAGAAGGCAACCATAGAAATTGGTCAAAGCGTACCAGTTCAAACAGGCTCTTATGCGACAACAGGCGGAGCTAATACAGTGACGCCATTTACCACGAATGATTATAAGCCCGTCACCTTAAAGTTGGATGTGACACCACAGCTGAATCTTGGTCGCTCTGTTCGTTTAAAAATGAATTTGAAAAACGATACCTTGCAGAATCCACAGAATCCTGGTTTGAATCCATTGATTAATACTAGCAAAATTGCTAATACCGTGATCATTAACAATGAAGATGTCTTGGTGCTAGGAGGCTTAATTAGTAATACTAATAATGAGAGCATTAATAAGGTGCCTGTTCTAAGTAGTGTGCCACTAGTAGGTGAACTATTTAAGCAAAAAACAACTAATCAACAAAAGCGTAATTTGATGATCTTTATTAAGCCGATTATTATGCATGATAGTGATGATGCAATGGTGATTAGTCATATGAAATATAACCAGGTGAGAAGCATACAGGCTAATTATCGTGAAGAGTTAGCTAATATTGGTGATGAACCATTAAGAAGTATGGTGCCGCCCTGGAAGAACGCTAAAGATTTACCTCAGCCATTTGATCGTAGTTGATAACAATGACGACATTACGCTTTTCGTTTGCAAAAAAACATGGCGTGATCTTGGCAAGTAGTGATAATCAGCTTGCTGAGATTGTTTACCACCAGCCACCAACACTGACGGTGTTGGCAGAGTTGCGCCGTCAGTTACAGATGCCTTTGCATTTAAAGCAAGTAAGCCAGCATGATTTTAATGAATTACTAGTTAAAACATATGAGACTGATTCTGCTTCTGCTATGTTGTTGGCAGAGGATTTGGGCGATAGCCTAAATCTATCTGATTTACTGCATGATTTACCTAAAGCAGAAGACCTACTAGAAAAACAAGATGATGCACCTATTATTCGTTTGTTGAATGCCTTGCTGAGTGAAGCAATCAAAGAAGGTGTGTCCGATGTTCATATTGAAACATTTGAAGATCGTGTATTAATTCGCTTTCGCGTTGATGGTGTATTGCGCGAAGTGGTCGAGCCACCACGTGTCTTAGCGCCTTTGATTATTTCTCGTATTAAAGTGATGGCAAGATTAGATATTGCTGAGAAGCGTTTGCCTCAGGATGGCCGTATTACGTTGCGTATTGGTGGGCGTGCAGTGGACGTGCGTGTTTCTACGATGCCAACTAATCACGGTGAGCGTGCTGTTTTACGTTTATTAGATAAGCAGAGTTCACGCTTAGATTTAGTTGAGTTGGGGATGGAGCCTAAAGCACTAGCGCTGTTAACACAGTTAATTAACCGTCCTCATGGTATTATTTTAGTAACGGGCCCAACAGGTTCGGGTAAAACTACCACGTTATATGCTGGCCTTACGGTGTTAAACAACGAGAGTCGTAATATTTTAACGGTAGAAGATCCGATTGAATATGATCTGGCTGGTATTGGCCAAACGCAAGTGAATAATAAAATCAATATGACGTTTGCGAAAGGCTTGCGTGCTATTTTGCGCCAAGATCCTGATGTGGTGATGGTGGGTGAGATTCGTGATTTAGAAACAGCACAAATTGCGATTCAAGCGAGCTTGACTGGTCATTTGGTGTTATCAACCTTGCATACCAATAGTGCCATTGGTGCTATTACACGTTTAGATGATATGGGTGTTGAGCCATTTCTATTAGCTTCCAGTTTGACTGGTGTGATTGCTCAGCGTTTGGCGCGTTTATTATGCTCTACTTGTAAGCGTGCTGAACCAGCAACGCCTAGTGAGTGTGCTTTGTTAGGTATCTCAGCTGATCAAGAGACGATTATTTATCACGCAGTTGGATGTGAGTTATGCCGTTCTTCTGGCTATGCTGGCCGTAGTGGTATTTATGAGGTCATAGGCATAGATGAAACACTGCGTACCATGATTCATGATGGTGTGGCAGAGCAGCAAATGCGTAAATACGCCCGTGGATTATTTCCTAGCTTGCGACAAGATGGTTTTAGGCAAGTCTTAAAAGGTAGTACATCTTTAGAAGAAATCTTGCGCGTCACGAGTGAGGATTAAGCATGCCTGCTTATCATTATACAGCGGTTAATCAAGGTGGGCGCGAGCAAAAAGGTGTCATTGAAGCCGAGACAGAGAAGCATGCCAGGCAGATGCTGAGAGATAAGGCATTAATTCCCCTTACTATTAAGCCAACACAGCGAGAGAAGGCGACTTCAGCCCCATTTTGGTCAAATTGGTTGGGTCCCAAGGGGTTATCAAGTAAAGAATTGGCCTTATTCACTAGGCAGTTTGCAACTTTGTTGGCAGCCGGTTTGCCGATTGAGGAGGCATTGCAAGCCGTTGGTGAGCAGGCAGAAAAGCCAAATGTAAAAGGGTATATCTTATCTGTGCGTGGTAAGGTGTTAGAGGGGCATTCGTTAGCAACAGCAATGCGTGAATATCCTGAGGCTTTTTCTAATTTATATTGCGCAACCATTGCAGCAGGTGAGAAATCGGGTTATTTAGATAAAGTCTTATTGCGTTTAGCTGAATATACCGAACAGCAATGGCATCTGCGACAAAAGCTAAAAACAGCGCTGATTTATCCTTCCATGATTGTTTTGGTTGCTTTTGGCATTGTTGGGTTTTTATTAGAATATGTCGTGCCTAAAATGGTGGCAGTTTATTCTAATATGAACCAGGCATTGCCCGCATTAACACAAATATTGATTGCCACTAGTGATATCGTTAGAAGTGTTGGATTGTATATCATTCTGCTATTCATTTTCGCTTTTCTGTTATGGCGCCGTGCGCTTAAAAAGAGTGAGGCCTTGCGCGAGCGTTACCATCGTGTTGTCTTAAAGCTACCACTCATTGGTTATGC
>CAYZRM010000004.1:46197-53868 GCA_964480845.1 uncultured Coxiellaceae bacterium
ATGCTTGAGCGAGTCGCTCACACACAAGAAGATGAAATTCTGCGTTTAATAGAAGTAAGCTTAGCCTTATTTGAGCCTGCCATTATTTTGCTAATGGGGGTGGTGGTTTTATTCATTGTTCTGGCGGTGTTATTGCCTATCTTCCAATTGAATCAGTTTACTGGTTAGGTCGAATATAGTTGCTAATCCAGCAAATCAATATCCATATTACCAAACACTTGATGCACCGTTTCATCAACAGCATCTGATAAATTATAATTAGCTTCGCCAAACCAGCGCCGAATGGCTACCAGTTCGCGGCTGCGTAGGAAGATGTAAAAGCTTAAAAAGACAGCTTCAGTTTCGCTGAGTTCAGCTGGAAAATGGTAGCGTTCAGCATATGGTAGGCGTTTTTCCGATTCTTTTTGTGTGTAGTCAGAAAGAATAGCTAAGGTCATTTTATAGATCTGAATGATTTTCTATTTTTATCTTTTTGATAGATGCTCCCAGCTTTTTCCTCTTTTTCTCTGCTTGCCAAAGGTCATACGTAGACTGCATATTAATCCACATCTGGCTACTGGTATTTAATGCTAATGATAGTCTGACAGCCATTTCAGGGCTAATACCAGACTTTTGATTTAGTAACTTGGACAAGCTTACACGGCCTATTCCCAATGCCTTGGCAGCATCGGTGACAGTCAAATGTGCACTTTCAATTAACATCCGCTTTACAAGCGTGCCTGGATGCGGGGGGTTATGCATTAACATAATCATGACCTCGTTTTTTTAATGGTAATCAACATAATCAACTAGCAATGCGTCTTCACCGTCAAACTGAAAAATAATGCGCCAATTACCGCTAACACTAATTGAGTAATATCCTTTCAGGTCTCCATGTAATGCGTGGAATTGATTGCCTGGGGTGTTCATATCTTCTGCCTTAACAGCGCTTGTAAGTTGAAACAGCAGCAAAGAAAGCAAGTCGGCATGCTTAGGCTGTATCCCAGCCTTACTGCCTGTTTCATAAAACTTCTTTAATCCCTTGTGCTGCCAGCTTTTTATCATAATTAATTGTATACTGTATGTATACAGAATACAAGTTATCTTGTTTATACTGTTGAAATACGAAGGTGCATTATGATGTGCTATCCACTAATCCAGCAAATCAATATCCATATTACCAAACACTTGATGCACCGTTTCATCAACAGCATCTGATAAATTATAATTAGCTTCGCCAAACCAGCGCCGAATGGCTACCAGTTCGCGGCTGCGTAGGAAGATGTAAAAGCTTAAAAAGACAGCTTCAGTTTCGCTGAGTTCAGCTGGAAAATGGTAGCGTTCAGCATATGGTAGGCGTTTTTCCGATTCTTGTTGTGTGTAGTCAGAAAGAATAGCTAAAGCTTCTTCTGCTGTGCTAGCTTCTTCGCATTGATGTTGAATGGCTGCATATTCTTTCATGCGCTGTTCAATAATTGTTTCTAATTCCTCTTCTTTAAATAGCTCGGTGTAGCCGTGTGGCATGCGCTCATCTAAGCCAAATACCTTATTGATGAAGTCGGCATATTCAATTTGTACATGATTATTCAGTAGGTCATGAAAAAACGGCACAGCATGACAGGCGCGCTTGAAGGAGGGTAGGTTAATGAATAGCTTATCTTTTCTAATGGCTAGCGTGCCTAGGCGTGTTGGATGTTGTGGGTTTTTTTTAAAAGAGTCTAAGGATTCAAAACTAATGTCCTGGCACTCGTCTTGCCAGAACCAGTTCCAGGTATCATTGCTTGCTTTTTTCAGGCATAGGGTGTCGCTCAGTGTTGCAATCAGCTTGTTTTTTTCTTTAATTCGGTAACTTAGTCTGATTGGTTGATAAGCCTCACCAGTTTCTATTGTTAAAAAAGGCTTTTGCAACCGTTCAAACATATTTCGCTCCTGAAATAACTGCCCGCCACTGTTTAGCGTGTGCGGCGGGGTCCCGATGTGTGAGTTTGGGTTTGTTCTGCTGCTTTTGCCGGATTGGCAGTAGCAAGTGTTTGATTTAGCGCTTTTGATAATTGTGCTAATACGTTAGATGGTAGCTGAGATGGATGATTGGTCGCTGCTAGCTTGACCTGGTTTTGATACATTTTCTTATTGTTTTCATAAGCTTGATTCAGTATAGCATCAAGGCCACTCACTAGGTCAGCGTTAGTTGGCTTTGTGCTGTCTACGTTTAAAGCGGCAATAACTGCTTGAATCTTAGCTTCTTGTTGCTTGTTCATACATAACCCCTCGGCTGGCACTGGTTTTTTTATTTCTAGTCTTATTATAGGCGCATTTTTGCTGGAAGAGATTAAGGCTGTCTTAACTAGTTCTGCTGTACTCATAGTGCTACCCTGCCAAAAAAAGCAACTCACCTAGCAACCCTGTTTACATTTTAAACAAAATTTGGTATATTGCCAGGCACAATTGATAAAGATATTTCTCAAGGATATTAATATGAAAAACTGCTCTAAATCAATCAATTATCGTCAGGGTGGCTTTACCTTAATTGAGGTGATGGTTGTTGTTGTTATTCTGGGTATTTTGGCTGCTATTGTCGTGCCCAAAATCATGAGTCGTCCTGAACAGGCTAGAATTGTTAAGGTAAAGCAGGATATTTTGGCTATTCAGAGTGCGCTAGATCTCTATAAATTAGATAACAGTACTTATCCGACGACAGATCAAGGTTTACAAGCGTTAGTGACTAGGCCAACTACCTCACCTGTGCCTCGTAATTGGAAGTCAGATGGTTATTTACAATCTATTCCTGAAGACCCTTGGGGTGAGGCATATCAATATCTAAATGATAATGAGAAATTACGTATTTTCAGTTACGGTCCTAAAGGTAAAGATGGCAATAGCGAGATTGGTAATTGGAATATGAACGAAGCAACGAGCCGTTCTGAATGAGACAGCAGCAACGCTCTTTACAAGGTTTCACACTAATAGAAATATTAGTTGTGCTATTTATTATTAGCATTGTGACGAGCGTTGCACTTATGAGTATTAGCCATAATGAGAGTAAGCAATTAGAAACATTCACTGACGAGCTAGTGCAGACTATTTCCTTAGCAGAAGAGCAAGCAATGTTGCAGCCTGTTGTTTTGGGTCTATCCATGCGAGATAAAACATTACAATTTGTGACTTTGAGAAATGAGTTGGCGGCGGAAAAAAAAGACAAATGGACTTCTTTTGAGGACCATCTTTTGAATAAGCATGCTATCCCAGATGATGTCCATATCAGCATAGATGTAGGGCAGCAAAAGGTTTCATCAAATGAAGAAGTTAGCCATCCACAAGTGATTATCTCTACAAATGGTGATTTAACACCTTTCTCAATCTATATTGGCAAACAGGGCAGTAAACCATCATATGTGATTACGGGAGATGCTGATGGAAATGTATCGAGCCACGCTTTATCATAAGCAAGCAGGACTGACATTAATAGAAGTGCTAATTGCCTTAGCGATTGTTGGTATTGCAATGACGGCTATTATTAAAGCCACTTCGCAAAATATTCTGGGTACGCGCTATTTGCAGAATAAGACGATAGGTATGTGGGTTGGTGAGGAAGTATTGAATGAGGTGCGTGCTGGTATATTGAGTGTTTCTAACGGGCAGCAACATCAGGTAACCACCATGCTGAGCCAGGATTGGCCTTGGCAGTTAAGACAAGAAGAGACACCTAATCCTCGTATTAAAAAAATTAGTATAGATGTTTTTTTGCCTGGCACTGAAGAGAATCCATTAGTCAGTTTAGATACATTTACTTACACACAAAAAAAGCAGGTTGAGACCGAATGAGGCGGGCTAGTGGTTTTACCTTGCTAGAGATCTTAATCGCTCTCTTTATTTTTACCATTCTTTCCATGATATTGGTGAGTGCCTTGCATAATGTGATTGGCATCTCTGCTACTACTAAGCATCATGCTGAGCAATTACGTCGTACACAAATGGCACTCCTCATTATTAAGCGTGATATTGAGCAAGCATTAGACAGGCCGATTATTAATGCATCAGGTAGGCAAGAAGCTGCTTTGGTCGGCGCCCCTCAGCGCATTGTTTTCACACACACTGGCTTGGCAAATCCTAGCGATTTATTGCGTAGTGTTTTTCAGCGTACTAGCTATGAATATCGTGAGCAGGGATTATGGCGCGTGATTTGGCCAGTGCTAGATCAAGCACCACAAACAGAATCGCATGAAAGATTAATATTAGAAGAAGTTGAATCAGCTCGCTTTGAATTTTTAGATAAGGATGGGCGTTTTCAATCTGGATGGCCAGTTCCTGGGCAGCAAGAGGTGTTGCCTAAGGCAATACGCTTGACATTCACATTGAAAGGCTGGGGAAATATATCCCAACTTTATATTATTCCGGCACAATCAATTAAGGCAGAAATAAATGCAGCGCAGCAAGAATCTTCAGCTAACGAGTAACCGTAAGCAGCAAGGGGTGGTGATTGTGGTTGCCTTATTTATTGTGGCTTTGGTTGCAACCATGTCCTATGTCATGATGAGTAGGCTAGAGCGTGATACACGGCGTACTACGCTGATTTTGCGCGATACACAGGCAGCATTATATGCGCAAGGGTCTATTGCATGGGCAATCGATAAATTGCGTAGTGATTGGAAGGAAAAAAAAGACAATCAATTGGTTGATGCGACGCCGATTAAATCGCCAGAGGATGAAGTAAATGGTTATCTTATTCAAAGTACGATTTATGATATGCAGGGCCGTTTTAATTTAAATAATATTAGTGATGAAGCTGGTAGGGATATGTTTAAGCGCTTACTAGCAGTCTTGTCACCGAAACTATCAACTGAACAAATTGATAATGTCGTGAAGGCAACTTTAGATTGGATTACGCCAGGTTCAGGGCAGAAGAATGATAGTCGTTATTATACTGAATTGCCTCAGCCCTATCGTGCAGCACATAGACCTATGCTAAGTCCGAGTGAGTGGCGTTTAGTTAAGGGTGTAGATGCAGGATTGTACAATGCTGTGTCACCCTATCTAGTAGCCTTGCCTGGGCAAGCACCTATTAATGTGCAATCAGCGTCGCCCTATGTTTTGATGTTGCTGGGCGATAATCTGGATTTGTCTACTGCTAAAGGGGTAGAATTATTGAGGTCTACTGTGCCGTTTGTCTCTAGGGAGGCTTTTCTGAACTTAGATGTTATTAAAAATCACCCAGTAAAATCAGACAAAATAACAGTGATTAGCCAATTTTTTTTAGTTGAAACAACGGTAAAGATCGATCAGCAACGAGTGGTTATCTATACCTTATTAAAGCGAGTTGAGCAAGGAAAGGACGCACTAATGGTGACGTTATGGCAAAGTAAGGGTGTTTGGTAATGCAAAAATTAGTCATTTATTTACACGCTGAAGCGCTAGATCATCCAAGCTGGGTTATTTTGGATGAGGATGGTGTGGTGCAGCATGCTGTGCATCATGGCAGTATGGCAGAGTTAGCATCCTATTCTGCTAATAAGATGGTTATTCTATTAGTCCCAACCCAAGATGTTTTGTTAACTCAAGTCGCCTTACCTAAAATGAATCGTCTACGCCTTAGGCAGGCTGTGCCTTATGCATTGGAAGAGCAATTGATCCCTGATTTGGATAGCATGCATTTTGCTTTAGGCGAACATGTTGGTGATGCTTGGCCAGTCTTGGCGGTATCACATGAGCAAATGCAGCGCTGGCTAGATTTGCTACAATCGCATCAAATACCCATTGATATTATTACACCCGCAGTATTGGCTTTACCTCTATCAGTTGATGCTTGGCAGGTGTATACGGCTGATATGGCTCTTATCCGCATGCAGGCTTATCAAGGATTAACAGTAGAGTTGCCACAGGTCACAATGTTACTGCAGCAGGCAATCGATACGGCAGGTCAGCTTCCTGCCAATATAAAGTTGTCCAATTACAGTATGGCAACGTTTGCGAGCAAGGTAGCAAATATCGCTATTGTTGAGACTAAGTTGCCCGCTGAGCAATTTGTAAAAGATTTAGCAGTTCATTTGGATGACAATAAATTAATTAATTTACTTCAAGGGCCTTATGCGCAAAAAAAAAGGCAAAGCGTGTTAATAAAAAATAGAAGTTGGCAGCCATTGTTATATTTGGCTGGTGCATGGCTAATATTGTTGTTCGCATATCCATTAGTTTCATATACGTTCTTAAAGCAGCGACTAAATGCCATAGCAGATCAAATGCTAGTGGTTTATCGGCATCAATTCCCCGGCGCAACGAGCATGATTGCACCTAAATTGCGTATGGAAGAGAAATGGCAGCAACTTAACTTAGCAGCAGGTCAAAATCGTGCGCTTTTATTGCTGGGTTATATTGGTAAAGGTATGCAAATAAATAAAGGCATTAAGTTGAATAGAGCAGATTTTCAAAATAAGCAGTTGACGTTAGATTTGGTTGCCAATTCCTCTGAAGAAATGACTGTATTTTCAGATTATCTAGTGCAACAAGGGCTGAATGTAAAGCAGCAGAACGTAAATTTTGCAGGAGCGCATGTGAATGCAACGTTACAAGTTGAATAAAGATGTCTGGCAAGCAAGGTGGCTAAAAATAAAAGAGTGGTGGGGCGGTCTTGCTCAGCGTGAGCAACGAGCACTTACTATCGGTGGTATTGTATTGCTTTTCTTTATTATTTATCAGGGTATTTGGTCGCCTGTTATAAATCATCTAGCCTATATGCGTACGCAGATTGTTAGTAGTGAAAAAACATTGCTGTGGATGAAGAATATAGATGCGGCAATTAATAGTTTGCAAAAAGACAATCATCAGGCTCAGGTAGTCAGCTCTCCTGTTATGTTGCTAAGCGCATTTCAAAAACAAGTGCAGCAAGCGGGATTAGATGTGGCTATGACAGAGCTTAAGCAAGTCAGTAATAACTCAATAGAAGTACGTTTTCAAAAGGTGGCTTTTGATAAGTGGATAAAGTTAATGATAGGTTTTACAAAAGACTATCGTGTCACTATTAATAGCCTTTCAATTAATGCTGATGCCACTTCTGGTGTTGTCAGTGTAGAGCTGATTTTACTCGGTAGCAGTTAATGTCTTGGCGATTAATCGATGCCTTATTACTATATTAGAAAAAATGCACACTTAAGAGTGATGCCCAGTTTGCCTGTGGATGGTGATCGTTTGCAGCGTTATGTTATTGGCGATCTCCATGGAAATTTTCTCAAGCTTATCTATGCCTTAGTCAGTATTGGTGCAATTACCAATTTAACAACAAAAAAATATAATCGGCTATACAAGAGCTATACCAATTCACCATTGTCGCTACTTGATATCATGCCTTCTATGAGTATTTATAATAAACACTCCGCTGACCTATTTAAAATATGTAGTAAAGAAATTCGTGACGTAATAGCGATTATTAATTCTCTTGAATTTCATCCCAGTATAGAAATATGTATATTGGGGGACGATTTAAATGATAGAGGTCTGTGCGATTATTATACCCTGTTAGTTTACGATGCCATGTTCAATGCGGGTGTGAAGTATGAAGTGATACTATCTAATCATAGCGTAGAATTTGTCTATAATTATGAGCAAAAAGTGGCATTTGATGCGGAGCGCTTACTTAAGCATGATCGTAGTGTGGGTGACTTTTACCGCTCTTCCAGAATAACTCAGGCCTTAATTCAGCAT
>CAYZRM010000004.1:53968-55706 GCA_964480845.1 uncultured Coxiellaceae bacterium
GGGCATGATGATCGACCTATGGAACATATAACCTTGGATGGTGCGTTTGGTAAATCAGATGAATCTGATGCGGGTATATTATTGCTGTTGGCTTATAATAAATTAAATCAGTTACTAGCGTTTGATGATGGCTGTTGGGAGTATGTTACCATTGACCCAGCACATAACTATGTTCTTCCTTCTCGGTACTATTTGGCTGTATTAGATGATGCAAGCAATGATTCTACTGCCCCAAAGGTTGTAGGAGATGATGCTTGGGCGTTGCTTGATCTGGATGTATTGAGGGGGTTGGCTGATGGTTTGGCAGAAGCCTGTGATTCACAGGTAGTATTAAACGATGAGCCTAGCTTGCCTATTAGCGCTGCTACGTCTTCATCACCATCTCGTTTCCATTTCTTTAGTCCAGCATCTTGTATTGATCCTTTGTTGTCTTACTTAAAGCAATATTTAGTATCTGAAGAGGCTTTGCAGTGTATTAAGTCGATTAACGCTATTTGTGTCGAATTAAGTCGTGTTGTGACTGATCAGAGTTTGATTGATGAGGTATTGGCTGGGCGATTGTTTGGCAATAAAGATTATTTTCAGGGGCTGTTGATAGCTTGCGAGTCAGCTAAAGAGGAAGGCTCAGAAGCTTGTCAACGAGCCGCTGAGCAGTTACTAATGCATGGTAAGTATTTATCTGCCCAGTCTAAATAGCTCATATGCTGGGGTAGATGATTTGCTATGGCCTTTTTTTATCTTTTTCTGCCCGAATAATCACAAGTGCTTTTTCGGCGGGTATATAGCCTTGGGCTGCTGAGCGGTTAATCCAAAAACAACCCACTTCTGTATCTTGAGTAACGCCGTAGCCATAATAATACATGTAGCCAACAGCATACTGCGCCTCAGGATTGCCATCGCATGCTAATGGCAATAATAGGCGCATAGCGCGTTTGTAAAATCCATCATTGAAGTAACGTTGACCTTGTTGCAGCTCAGAGCGACTCTTAAGTGACATATAGGGGCCGTGGCTTGCGCAGCCTATTAGTAAGCAACAAACAATAGTAATCCATAAAAGTCTTAGCATGTTATTCCTCAGTGCTTCTTGGTTTAAACTGTAAGGGCTGGCGTGGTAGTGGTAGCTTTTCAAGCTCGCCATCATTTTCTAAAATAATGGTGTCATTTGAAATGCTATAAACATGCACACCGCCAGGTAGTTCATCGCCTACATGGTAAATTTTGCTGGGTTGTCCACTGATGGAGATGTATGCTTTCGAGGAAGCATTAGGTTCGTCTCCTACTTTCACAATGCCGGTGACTAGTAAATGCAGGCTAGTGATGGGTAGTCCAGCCATTCCTTTGCCAAATAAATGAGTATTAGGTAGGTTGGTGATCAAGGTGGCTGCTTCAGTTGTGGTTGGTAGCGTGATGCTTGTTTGGTGTGTATGTGCTAATTGAAAGTCATCATACCATTGCCAACAAACATAAATGAGAGTGATAGACATCACGGCAGATAGGCCAATTGTCAGTCCTAATACTAAGCGTTGTGGTAAATAAAAATGTAGCATAATGATGCCGTTCATCCGAAATTTTCGATATTATAACCAAAATAGTGGAGGAAAGTCTTTATGGGATATTTTGATAAAAGCCTAGTATCGGATGAGCGCATCCTGTTTCGTACTAAAAAACACCTGATTATCTATTTGTGGCCTATTATTTGGACGCTGTTTTCTGTTTTCGCAACTAATTACATGGCTCA
>CAYZRM010000005.1:0-24713 GCA_964480845.1 uncultured Coxiellaceae bacterium
GGCCTAAGGCTGCACACTGTCCGCAATGACGACAAGCGGCCTAAGGTAAGGCTACCGCATTACTCAATCACTTCTAGTCCACCCATATACGGTTGCAATACTTTTGGTATATGAATACGACCTAGCTCATCTTGGTAGTTTTCTACTACTGCAATCAATGTACGGCCAATTGCCAAACCTGAACCATTTAAGGTATGCAGATTTTCAATCTTACCATTTTCATCACGGTATCTCGCTTTCATACGACGCGCTTGAAATGCTTCAGTATTACTGCAAGAAGAAATCTCGCGATAACAATTCTGCCCAGGCAACCATACTTCCAAATCATATGTTTTTGCAGAATAGAAACCAATATCGCCCGTACAAAGTGCCATGACACGATAAGGTAACTCTAACAATTGTAATACTTTTTCAGCATGGCCAGTTAACTCTTCTAATACAGCATAAGAATCATCAGGCTTTACAATTTGCACTAACTCAACTTTTTCAAATTGATGCTGACGCAACATCCCTCTAATATCCTTACCATATGAACCAGCTTCACTTCTAAAACATGGACTATAGCAAGTATATTTAATAGGTAACTGCGCAGCTTCAATGATCTCATCACGAACGGTATTCGTGACAGGTACTTCAGATGTTGGAATTAAGTAGTACTCTCTTTCACCATCTAGTAAAAATAAGTCTTCTTTTAAATTAGGGAGCTGACCTGTACCAAACAAACTATCAGCATTTACCATGGCTGGCACAGAAATCTCTTGGTAGCCATGCTGGCTAGTATGCAGATCCAACATAAACTGACCTAATGCACGCTGCAATCTCGCCAAAGGACCTCTCAATACCACAAAGCGCGCGCCTGTTAGCTTAGCTGCGGTCTCAAAATCCATTAAGTTATCTACTGCACCTAATTCAACATGATCTTTTGGCGTAAAATTAAACTGCTTAGGCTCGCCCCAAGTACGCACCAACTGGTTACCTTCTTCATTTTTTCCAACAGGAACAGATTCATGAGGTAAATTAGGTATGCGTGCCATAAAATCATCAATCTCAACCTGCAGCTTAGCAAATTGCTCTTCTAATGATTTTAAAGAATCACTCAGCTCTTTCAAGCTAGCCAATACTTCATTAACATCCTTGCCTTGTGCTTTAGCAAGACCCACTTCTTTAGAACGAACATTACGCTCATTTTGCAAATCCTGCATACGAACTTGCATTTCTTTGCGCTGCTCTTCCATGGCATTAAATTTTGCTACATCAAGTACAAAGCCGCGCGTTTGTAAGCGCGCGGCGATGTCGTCGATGGAGTTACGAACTAATTTAGGATCTAGCATCGTTTATCCTGTGACTTTAGTTAACACTTCTGCAGCCATTTTACCTAATTCAGCTGGAGAACGAACGGTGTGAACACCAGCAGCTTCAAGTGCTTTAAACTTCTCAGCAGCAGTTCCTTTACCACCTGCAATAATGGCACCAGCATGACCCATACGCTTACCAGCAGGTGCGGTCACACCAGCGATATACGCAACAACAGGCTTAGTCACATTATGCTTGATAAATTCAGCTGCTTCTTCTTCAGCGCTACCACCAATCTCACCCACCATAATAATAATTTCGGTTTGTGGATCTTTCTGGAACATACCTAATACATCGATAAAGTTGGTGCCTGGAATAGGATCGCCACCAATACCAACGCAGGTACTTTGACCCAATTTTAGATCAGATGTTTGTTTAACCGCTTCATAGGTTAAAGTACCAGAACGAGAAACAATACCCACCTTGCCTGGCATATGAATGTAACCCGGCATAATACCAATTTTACATTCGCCTGGGGTAATAACACCTGGGCAGTTAGGGCCAATTAAACGCACATCTGGATTCTGATCTAAACATGCTTTTACTTCTAACATGTCAAGTACAGGAATACCTTCAGTGATACATACGATTAATTTAATGCCTGCATCAACTGCTTCTAGAATAGAATCTTTACAGAAGGGTGCTGGCACATAGATAACAGACGCATCTGCTTTGGTTTCATTATACGCTTCACGTACGGTGTTAAACACAGGTAAGTCTAGGTGCTTTTGACCACCTTTCTCAGGCGTTACACCACCAACCATTTTTGTTCCGTAAGCAATCGCTTGTTCAGAATGGAAGGTACCTTGCTTACCAGTAAAACCCTGGCAAATTACTTTTGTCTCTTTATTAATTAAAATACTCATGGTTACACCTATACCTTAGCAGCAGCTGCTACTACTTTCTGTGCAGCATCTGTAAAACTAGTTGAAGCAATAATATTTAGACCGGATTTACTGAGTAAATCGGCACCTAACTGCGCGTTATTACCTTCCAAACGCACAACAACTGGTAAGTTGGTACCAATTTCAGAAACCGCACCAATAATACCTTCTGCAATTAAGTCGCAACGAACAATACCACCAAAGATATTGATCAAAACGCTTTTTACTTTTTTGTCAGAAAGAATAATCTTGAATGCTTCTGTCACACGTTCTTTTGTTGCACCACCACCAACGTCTAAGAAGTTAGCTGGGTTGCCACCATGCAACTTAATCATATCCATGGTTGCCATTGCAAGACCCGCACCATTGACCATACAACCGATGTCGCCATCTAATGCGATATAGTTTAATTCCCATTCACGCGCACGGTTTTCACGTTCATCTTCTTGAGAAGCATCACGCATATCAGATAAAGCTGGTTGACGATACATAGCATTGTCATCAATCGAAATCTTTGCGTCTAAGCAAAGTAAGTCACCTTGCTTGGTGATAACTAATGGATTGATCTCTAGTAAAGCCAAGTCTTTCTCAATAAACATACGTCCTAAGCCCATTAATAGGTGAACGAATTGTTTAATTTGACCGCCTTTTAAACCCAAAGCAAATGCCAGGTCACGACCTTGATATGGCATCACGCCTACGGTTGGATCAACTGTAATAGTAAGAATTTTTTCAGGAGTCGCTTCAGCTACTTTCTCAATTTCAACACCACCTTCAGTTGATGCCATGAAGACAACACGTTGTTCAGCTCGATCAACTACTGCACCTAGATACAATTCTTTTTCAATATCGCAAGGCTCTTCAACCAAGATTTGGTTAACTGGTTGACCTTCAGCTGTTGTTTGATAAGTTACTAAGTTTTTACCTAGTAAATTTTTTACAAACTCAGCAACTTCTTCTTTAGTGGAAACCAACTTCACACCGCCCGCTTTACCGCGACCACCAGCATGTACTTGCGCTTTTACAACAAACTTAGGCGTTGTCATGCTGCTAGCAATAGCCACTGCTTCTTCTAGATTAGAAGCTACTTTACCCTTGGAAACTGGCAAGTTATAGCTAGCTAATAATTGTTTTGCTTGGTATTCATGGAGATTCATTTCTGTTTATACCTCTAATAATAAGCGTGTTGGATCTTCTAGCATTTCTTTAATAGAAACTAAGAAGGTAACGGATTCTTTACCATCGATTAAACGATGATCATAAGAAAGTGCTAGGTACATCATTGGTCGAATAACAATTTGACCATTTTCCACTACAGGTCGTTCCTGAATTTTGTGCATCCCTAAAATTGCACATTGTGGCGAATTCAATAATGGCGTTGACATTAATGAACCAAATACACCACCGTTTGTGATACTAAACGTACCACCCTGCATTTCTTCCATCGTCAACTTACCAGCGCGTGCTTTTTCAGCTGATTCGATGATTTGATTTTCAATATCAGCCATGCTTAATTTATCAGTATCACGCAATACTGGCACGACTAAGCCACGCTCTGTTGATACAGCAACACCCACGTCATAATAGCCATGGTAAACAATATCATTACCGTCGATAGACGCATTCACGATAGGAGAACGCTTTAATGCTTCGGTAGCTGCTTTCACAAAGAAAGACATAAAGCCTAAACGTGCATTATGCTTTTTCTCAAACTTATCTTTATAACGATTACGGATTTCCATAATCGGAGCCATGTTCACTTCATTGAAAGTTGTTAGCATAGCGGTATTTTGTGTGACTTCTAATAAACGCTCAGCAATACGTGCGCGCATACGAGTCATAGGAACACGCTTTTCAGGACGCGCACCAACCATACCCATTACATTGTCTTTCGTTACACGACCACCGCGACCTGTTCCTACCACTTGAGAAACATCCACATCGTGCTCTTGTGCTGCACGGCGAGCAGATGGGCTTAAGGACGCGTTTGCTGTTTTACTGTCTGCTTTCACATCAGTGCTAGCAGCAGATTTACTTTCTTCCACCTTAGGTGCTTCCACTTTCTTTTCAGTTGGCTCAGCTTTCACTTCACTACCATCACTCGTTTCGATAATAGCAATGACTTCTTGCGCTTGCACTGTACTGCCGCTGTCTTTTTTAATTTCTTTAATCACGCCATCAGCAGGTGCTGGTACTTCTAACATGACTTTATCAGTTTCAAGATCAACAATATTTTCATCTCTGGATACTTTGTCACCTACCTTCTTATGCCAGGTAGAAACAGTTGCATCTGAAATAGACTCTGGTAACAGAGGTACTTTTACTTCTATAGCCATTAGATTTTTCCTTCTTTCAATAATGCTGACGCAACAACTGCCGCTTGTTCTTTTTCATGTACCGCATGATAACCAACAGCAGGAGATGCAGTTGATTGTCTACCCGCGTAGGAAAGTGTTTGCCCTTTGCCCAGCAATGCTGCCAAGTAAGGTTGAGTCGTCATCCAAGCACCTTGATTCTGTGGCTCTTCCTGACACCAAACAATTTCTTTTGCATTCTTATAAGTTGCCATCACTGCTTTGTACGCTTCCTCTGGGAATGGATAAAGCTGTTCAATACGAACAAGGGCAATGTTTGTTAATTTCTTTTCACGTCGAGTTTGTAATAACTCGTAGTAAATTTTACCTGAACACAACACCACTCTATCCACTTTACTAGCATCCACATCATCCATTTCTGGAATAACTAACTGGAATTCACCATGGGTCAAATCTTCTAAACTAGAAGAAGCAAGCGGATTACGTAGCAAGCTCTTAGGTGTCATCACTACTAGTGGCTTACGGTAAGGTCTTAAAATTTGACGACGTAGTAAATGGAAAATTTGTGCAGGGCTAGATGGCACACAAACTTGCATATTATCTTGAGCACATAGCTGCAAATAACGCTCTAAACGCGCTGAAGAGTGTTCAGGGCCTTGGCCTTCATAACCATGAGGCAACAACATCACTAACCCACACATTCTGCCCCATTTTTGTTCGCCAGAGCTAATGAATTGGTCAATCACTACTTGCGCACCATTCGCGAAGTCACCAAATTGTGCTTCCCATAATACTAAGTTATTAGGCTCAGTAGTCGCATAGCCGTATTCAAATGCTAACACTGCTTCTTCAGATAAATATGAATCAACAATGTTAATTTGCGCTTGTTTAGCAGATAAATGACTTAATGGTAAATATAATTCATCTGTATTTTGGTCATGCAAAACCGCATGCCTGTGTGCAAACGTACCACGACCTGCATCTTGTCCGCATAAACGAATAGGATAACCTTCTTCTAGTAAAGAAGCATAAGCGAGTGTTTCAGCGTAACCCCAGTTAAGTGGCATCTCACCCGCTGTCATTTTTTCACGTGCTTCTAGGGTCTTTTTCACTTGTGGCTGAACAACAAAGCCTTCTGGAAGCGTTGCTAATGCCGCACCTAACTGCTGAATACGTGCTAATGGCAAGGAGGTATCTGCTTTTGCTGTCCATTCTGTATTGAGATAAGATTCCCAATTAGTGCTATATTCATAAGGCGCTACATCATGACCATTGCTAACATCAACAATTGGCTTGCCTTCATCCAGCGCAGTACGATACTGATCAACTAACTCTTTCTCAGCTTCATTTTGAATCACCCCTTCACTAACTAAACGCTTAGCATACAGCGCATAAGGTGCTGGCATTGCTTTAATTACTTTATACATTAATGGCTGAGTAGCAGAAGGTTCATCTGCTTCATTATGACCATGCCGACGATAGCATACTAAATCAATTACCACGTCTTTTTTGAATGTATTACGATAATCAATTGCCAATAGTGAAGCAAAGTAAACAGCTTCAGGATCATTTGCATTGACATGCAAAATAGGTGCTTCCACCATTTTTGCTACATCAGTGCAATAAATAGTAGAACGCGTATCCTTAGGATTACTTGTCGTAAAACCAACTTGGTTATTAATAACAATGTGAACAGAGCCACCTACCGTAAACCAACGCACTTGCGACATGCTAAAGGTTTCCATGACAACACCTTGACCTGCAAATGCAGAGTCACCATGGATTTGTATAGGTAATACTTGTTTTAACTCAGAATCACGGCGACGGCGTTGACGTGCACGCACAGAACCTTGTACCACTGGAGAAACAATTTCCAAGTGAGATGGGTTAAATGCCAATACCATGTGCATGTCACCATAAGGTGTTTTAATATTAGAAGAGTAACCCAAGTGGTACTTCACATCTCCAGAATGTGTACTGGAAATACCAGCACCTTCAAACGCTGCAAAAATAGCTTTAGGCTCTTTACCAACGACATTCATTAAAACATTCAAACGGCCACGATGAGCCATACCGATAACGGTTTCTTTAATGCCATTTTGTGCGCTACGATTAACAATCGTATCTAGCATAGGGATAAGGCTATCACCACCTTCTAGTGAGAAACGCTTTTGTCCAACATATTTAAAACCTAAGTATTTCTCAATACCATCTGCCACTACTAACTTGCTTAGTAAACGTTTCTTCTCATCTGCGGAAGGCTTAAAATTAGACCACCCCTTCTCAATACGCTCTCTGATCCACTCAACTTCATCAGGGCGGTTGATATGCATGTACTCAAAGCCAATAGTGCCTGAGTATATTTTCTTTAAGCTATCAACAATTTCACCTAAGGTAGCGGTAGGCTTATTTAAACCGCCATAAGAACCAACGCTAAAGGTTTTAGCATTGTCTTGTGCTGAAAATCCATAATAGTTGAGGTCTAAAGCAGGATTTTTAGTAGTTTGAGCCAAACCCAAGGGATCAATCGTTGCTTGTAAATGACCTACACGACGGTAGGTATTAATTAATTCAGTGACTAACTCTTGCTGTCCATCATGCTCAGTTTCAAATCCTTGGGCCGATAAACGGGAGGCATGCTTAGCATAGGCCAAAAACTGCTCACGAATCTCAGCGTGAGAAACATCAGGTATCTCACGCTCAACTTGCTGAGTCAGCTTATCAAAATATTGGCGCCATTCTGGGGTTAACTGATCAGGGTTAGTAATAAATGTATCGTAAAGATCGTCTAAATATGCCTGATTGCCGCCGGCAAGATAAGAGTCTTTCCAAAGATCCTTCATCGATTTGGGTTGAGTGGTCATTAACTTTACTCTTTAAAATTCAACTAGTTATGTTTTTTAAACGCTATTGGTACAACCATATTTTCCACTATTATCTCTTGGTGAGAAGAGTAGCTTAAATGAAAAGCAATTTAAATAGCAAAGCCCGGATTTAAATCAAGGCTTCAATTGGGCGATGAACAGCACGCGTCATTGCGAGCGTAGCGAAGCAATCCATGCATTCCTCTAGTAGCCGCCATGGATTGCTTCGCTACGCTCGCAATGACGGCAGGCAGCAGCTTAAAACTTCATGCCGCTAGCAATGACGGCAGGCAGCAGCTTAAGACTTCATGCCGCTAGCAATGACGGCGATAGCTCCAGCTTACAATTGACTCATCACCCGCCACCTACTTAAACAGACGCCTTCAGCATTTCCTGCTTAATATGATTAATTGCTTCTAATGGATTTAATTCCTTAGGGCAAGCATCCACACAATTCATAATACCACGGCATCTAAATACGCTAAATGGATCAGCCATATCTGCTAAACGCTCTTCTTTGTGCGTATCACGACTATCTGCAATAAAACGATAAGCTTGTAATAAAGCAGCTGGCCCCATGTACTTATCAGGATTCCACCAGAAAGATGGGCAAGATGTTGTACAGCATGCGCATAGAATACACTCATACAAACCATCTAGCTTTGCACGCTCTTCTGGCGATTGTAAACGCTCAGTAGCAGGAACTGGCTCATCATTCTGTAGATAAGGTTTAGCTTTGTTGTATTGATCATAAAACTGGGTCATATCAACAACCAAGTCACGAATCACTGGCAAACCAGGCAAAGGACGAATAACAATAGGACCATCGCCTAAAGCAGAAATATGAGTTGTACATGCCAAACGATTTTTACCATTGATGTTCATACCGTCTGAACCACAAACACCTTCTCGACAAGAACGTCTGAGCGTTAGGGTTTCATCAAATTTATTCTTAATCGTTAATAAAGCATCCAATACCATCACACAGCCGTGTTCTTTTGTATCAATATCAAATTCTTGCATGTAAGGCTTTTTATCGGTTTCTGGATTAAAACGATAAATAGAAAAACGCATCTTTATACCCCTTGTTAGTGATTTTCTTCACGGCTAGTTAATGCAATTGGCTCCATGCTTTCTGGCTTCATATTCACTTCACGGAAAGCAAGACGGCCGTCATCATAATAAACTGTGTGCTTTAACCAGTTAGCATCATCTCTCTCTGGATAATCCATACGAGCATGCGCCCCACGGCTTTCTTTACGTGCGTCAGCTGAGTAAGCAGTAGCAATAGCCGTTGCCATTAAGTTATCCAACTCTAATGCTTCGATACGCGCAGTGTTATAGCACAAGCTTTTATCTTTGATGGAGGCAAAATTGAGGCGGTCTTTCAACTCTTCCAACTTCAAGAAACCTTCCTTCATATGCTCTTCAGTACGGAATACACCAAAATCATTCTGCATGATGCGCTGTAAATCGGTACGGATCTTCTCGACTGACTCACCATTTTGGTTATTATTCCAACGATGAACGCGAGTTAATGCACCCTCCACATCATCAGCACTGACTTCTGCTAAAGGCATGCCTTCACGGATACCTTCCATGACATGTAAACCAGCCGCACGGCCAAATACCACTAAATCAAGTAAGGAGTTAGCGCCTAGACGATTTGCACCATGCACCGATACGCAAGCTGCTTCACCCGCTGCATATAAGCCAGGAACAATCACATCCTCACCCTTAGCATTCTGAGTAATCACTTGACCATGATAATTTGTTGGGATGCCGCCCATTGCATAATGACAAGTAGGTACCACAGGAATAGCTTCTTTAATAGGATCAACACCCGCAAAGGTCATCGCTAATTCACGAATACCTGGTAAACGAGATTGAATAATGTCTGCACCTAAATGATCCGCTTTCAATAATACGTGGTCACCATTAGGACCAGCGCCACGGCCTTCACGGATTTCAATCATGGAAGAACGCGCAACAATGTCACGACAAGATAAGTCTTTTAAGTGAGGCGCATAACGTTCCATAAAACGCTCGCCATTCTTATTCACTAAGTAACCACCTTCACCCCTAACACTTTCACTAATGAGAGAGCCAGAGCCATAAATACCAGTAGGATGAAATTGCCAGAATTCCATATCTTGCAATGGCAAACCCGCACGGAGTGCCATACCAAAACCATCCCCTGTGTTAATGTGCGCATTGGTAGTAGAAGCAAATATACGTCCTGCGCCGCCGGTTGCCAGAATAGTGGCTCTTGCCTGGATAAATACAACTTCACCCGTTTCGATACACAATGCTGTGACACCAGCAATCGCGCCGTTTGCACCTTTTACCAAATCTATTGCAAACCATTCATTAAAAAAGCGTGCTTTTGCCTCTACATTTTTCTGATACAAGGTATGCAACATAGCATGACCCGTTCTATCAGCAGCTGCACAGGTACGATGCGCTTGCTCTTTACCATACTCACGTGTTGCACCACCAAAGGCGCGCTGATAAATTTTACCGTCTTCTAGGCGGGAAAAAGGCAGCCCCATGTGTTCCAATTCGTAAATAGATTGCGGTGCATTTTTGCACATATATTCAATCGCATCTTGGTCACCTAGAAAGTCAGAACCAACAACGGTATCGTACATATGCCAACGCCAATCATCAGGCTCAATATTTCCTAAGGCTGCATTAATACCACCTTGAGCAGATACAGTATGAGAACGGGTAGGAAATACTTTAGATAGAACAGCTACATTCAATCCAGACTGAGATAATTCAATAGCAGAACGCAAACCGGCACCACCCCCGCCGACAATAACCGCATCAAATGTGTGAGTTGCCACTTTCATTAATTAAAGACTCCACAAAATCAAGCCGCCCCAAATAAAGCAAGCTGCTAACGTAAGAAAAACGAGTACTTGTATTGTTATATTTATTGCCGCACATTTTACGTAGTCAGTTAATACTGTCCAAATACCTACCCAAGCATGCAGCATGAGAGACAAGAGAAATAGCATGGTTGCGACCTTTACGCCGGTATGAGCAAAAATAGCACGCCACTCTGCGTAATATAAATTAGGATGGCAGACTAAATAACCTAGCAATCCTATGGCATACACTGCCATTACAATGGCTGAAACACGCTGAATAACCCAATCACGCAAACCTTGATTTGAACCTAATACTGATTTTACCATAGCCAAATACCCGCCAAAATAACAAATAAACCTGTGATGACCATTGTTAATAAGGCAGAAAACTTACCGCCCACCTTAGACTCGCCAATTTGGAAAAAGTCTGAAATTAAATGACGCACACCTGCAATTAAGTGATACAAAAATGCAGACAACACTACCCAAAGGATAAATTTTGCAAAAAACGAGGATAGCACCTGTTGAATGGCATCATAGCCTTCATAGGTAAAAGAATAATCAAGCGCCCATAACATTAATGGAATGCATAAAAATAAAAAAACACCAGATACACGGTGCAAAATAGACACAATAGCAGGTAGCGGCATGCGAATTGTCATTAAATTCAAATTCTTAGGTCGCGTGTTGTTCACGTTTTAAGTTCCTTAATGAGTATGGATAAAAATTGATGCTGCTAGATTATAAGCATCGATGTATAGCAAATCAAACAGTTACGCATATTATTAATGCAGGAGATGGTTTTGGTAGTAAATATCATCCATTAAGAGGATGAAATGACAATATTACCGGGTATTGACCCAGAACATCACTTCTCTTTAAAAAACCACCAATACAACCAAATAAATCGCCATTCGTCCTAGTAGCCCACCCCTTATTATGTTTAAATATAGGAATGCACAAATAAAAAATGGAGACCACTATGGCGGAAAAAAAAGCAACCCTACTCGTAAATGATAAAAAAATAGACTTAGACATCTATTCTGGAACCTTAGGCCCTGATGTTATTGATGTCAGCTCTATTCTAAAAGATGGCTATTTCACTTACGATTTAGGCTTTAACTCTACCGCCGCCTGTGAATCCAAAATCACCTTTATTGATGGTGACAAAGGCGTTTTACTTTATCGTGGCTACCCTATCGAACAACTAGCCAAATACTCAGACTTTTTAGAGGTTTGCTATCTACTATTAAATGGTGAGCTACCAACAAAAGCGGAATACCAAGCATTTTCTGCGGCCGTCACCAATCACACCATGGTACACGAACAAATCCGTAATTTTTTCAATGGGTTCCGTCGTGACGCGCATCCTATGGCTATTATGGTTGGCGTTGTTGGCGCACTGTCAGCCTTCTATCACGACACCCTAGATATCAAGAATCCTGAGCATCGAGCTATTTCAGCACTACGTTTAATTGCAAAAATGCCCACCATTGCAGCAATGTGCTACAAGTACTCTATTGGCCAGCCATTCATGCAACCACGCAATAGCTTATCGTACGCAGAAAACTTCTTGCATATGATGTTTGGCACCCCATGTGAAGATACACCACCCAACCCTGTGCTAGCAAAAGCACTCGATCGTATTTTTATTCTGCATGCCGATCACGAACAAAATGCATCCACCTCCACGGTTCGCCTAGCCGGCTCAACCGGTGCTAATCCATTTGCTTGTATCTCTGCAGGCATAGGCGCACTATGGGGACCTGCACATGGTGGCGCTAATGAAGCAGTACTCAATATGCTGCATGAAATTGGCTCTGTCGAAAATATCCCTGAGTATGTTAAACGTGCCAAAGATCCAAACGACAGCTTCCGCTTAATGGGCTTTGGACATCGCGTTTATAAAAACTACGATCCTCGTGCGAAAGTCATGCGTGAAACTTGCTATGAAGTACTAGAAGCGGTTGGCAAGCACAATGACCCATTATTCAAACTAGCAATGGAACTAGAACGAATCGCATTGGAAGATGAATATTTTGTCGAGAAAAAACTCTACCCTAATGTAGACTTTTACTCAGGCATCACCTTAAGCGCAATTGGCATTCCAACCAACATGTTTACCGTGATTTTTGCCTTAGCAAGAACAGTAGGCTGGGTTGCGCAATGGAATGAAATGATTAGCAATCCTTACCGTTTAGGCCGCCCACGACAATTATACACTGGGTACGCAGAAAGAGACTTTCCTGAAAGCAACAAACATAGCTAGCACCGCCATACACAGCCCTATTAAAGGGCTGTGTATGCATTATGAGTGATTTTATCTTTATTATTTTAAATGAGGTTTATGAACAACACTGGGTACCACATCCACAACTTGACCTTCTTGAGCAATTTCTAATACCCGCACTAATAATTGATCAAGATCCCTTACCTTGACCTTACCATGACTACCCCCCCCCTCAGGAATAAAAAAGTCATCCGTCAGCCCTGCAACTTTTCTCAGTTTTAAAAGCAAGCCTTTTGAAAGCATCATGATTTTCTTTTGCCATTCTTGATGTAGCAACATTTGTTCAGGATGATGCCTTAAATGAGGGTTACAGCCTTCCTTTTTCTCCCGGTAATCTAAGCGTGCTTCTATATCTAAATTTTCGATAGTGCTGGACGATGGCAGATAAACAGCATTAGCATATTCGTTTATTTTCTCTTCCAAATTAGCCAGAAAATTGTCTAATGCTACATCTGGATCCGCTGGCGCTTTAACATGAATAGCATCTTTAAAACTATCTAACGCACTACACAGCCCATCAATTCTTAAACGATCTTCGCCACCCTTCCTGATCACACTCCAACAAAAATCTATTTTGTTCTTCATATTAGAAACTGCTGCATCTAATGCATTATCCTTATTTAAATGTGCTATCAAATAAAACGCACATTTTTTTTGCTCTATGTCCAAACTATCCATAAAACAGTAAATCACTTCCATCATGGCGATATACTTAATAACATGAGCTAAATCTTTCTTTTTAAACCCGTCAATCAAGATGTACTCTAACGTTCTTATTAATCGATTTTTTCTTGCCGCTTGTAAATCATCATAAAATGCAGCTAATTGCCCTTCACCCTCATAGGCCAGCGGAATAAATTGGCTTTCATTTTGACCGAATATGGTGCGGATATCATGACCTTGTAGCACTTGGCTCACAGGATCATCCACATCCTTAAAATTAGGTTCATCTTTAACAATCTTTAAATAAAAAATCTTTTTATATAGCTCACTGGTATTTTGATTCGAGGAAAGATTAAGACTTTGAACAAGCGCTCTTATCTGCTTCATTAAAAGATTAATTTGATGACTAGTAATAATACCGTGAAAACGATGGTGATTAGGATCTATAAACTCATCAGACTTTTTCATCTCTGTTAATAAATTAACAAAATAATTTATCTGCAATAAAGACTTAAATTCAAACTGACAGATACCATAAAGCAATTCCGCCATTTTTATCTTATTTGCATGCCTATCCTGATGTGGTTGTAAAAAAGCAAAGCACCCAAATATCGATGATTTAGGTTGAGTATGCTTTGCATTCATTTCATCACCATAGCACGCCAGCAAGTTAGCTGAAATCTCTTGCTTAATTTGCTCAACTAAAGCTAATAGATTTTCATCTTGAATAGGATGATAGCTAATTGAACGTATTGTTCTGGCAATAGACCGCATTTCACGCAGACGATGGTTAAAGGACAATGTATTAGCTGGGGGTCTAGCATCCATGATGCTTGCCTTTCAGATTAATATTAATAAAATTAGTATACGCATTCATAATTAAGGGAAACTTAGCAGATTAGAAGAACATTTAATCATTAAGATAGCAAACACTGGCTAGCGTCCAATACAACCCACCATTTAATCGTTAATAATAGAAATTCTAAATATTTTAAGCAGTTAGTGGCATGAGATTTTTCTGGCTTTTTTGTCCAAATTTTGTATAATATGCGTACTTAATATGTACCTATGTACTGGGAGGCTAGATGAAAACAACATTAATGCTTATTAGCGCTTTATTAATTAGCAGCACCGCTTTTGCAGGTGACCTCACCAAGAATTCAGCTAACATGCAAGCATTGCGCTCAGCATGGAAAATGCAACCTACCATGCACACCAATCCTCATGATTTAGCTATTGTGTATGGCGGCGAAGATATTTCACGCAAACCAACCTTAACATTCCATAGCACCACCGCTTAAGGCTACCGCTTAATTAAAAAAGCCCCTCACTGAGGGGCTTTTTTAATCAGTGATTCCCGCTAACTGTCGTCCCGCGGCTTGTCCGCGGGATCCAGGCAGGCAATGCCAAGCTGGATCCCCCGCCTTCGCGGGAGACGACGAGGTTGGCGGGAATTCCTGGCTTTTTTATTACTTATAAACTGGATTAAATGGCATCTGAGTTTGCCCCACCTTCAACTCTGGAAACACCATAGGCGGAGGCACCATTTCAAATTGATTATCACGAATAAGCTTTTCATCATCGGCAGATACATTCCAACCACCAACAATCTTCCAAATACCGACCGAATCTTGCATCAAGGCAAGCATCTCGCTATAAGACAATACTAAAATCATCGGATGGTTATTTTGCCGAACAACCCAAGCATGGCATACTGGTGTATTATCTCTGAAACATTGCGGGACCACCCTATTCATCCCTTCTATCTGCTTTCTTATTGGCTGCCAATCTTGATCCAGGAAACTGACAGGTAATCGATGCTGCTGGGTATGAACAACAAAATAATCGCTCCTCCTTTCCTGCCTTCTTAATTTACTCTCAACCCATAACCCTTTCATATTTCCTACCATTAGACCCATAGAATTATGATAGCCCTGCAATCTTTCAAGCGCTGCCTGACTAAACCTCGTTCCTTGCCTTTTTAGCATCTCAACATCAAAGTCTGCAGGCTTAGTCTTGCCCGATATAAAGTCAGCCATCTGTGCAGCTACGGCTAGTCGGTCAGGATCCGCAATCGGCGTATAAAGCATTAAATAGACCAGCAATAGAAGATAAGAAGCTAGGATATTGCTTATTTCTATCTTTTTTAAACCCACACCAAACCAAGCTGTTATCACATAACCAATTGCATACCAAGACAGAATGGCAATTAAAAATGCACCCTGGATACGATATGCAGTCCATCCATATTGCTGCACCCTCACCGTCAATCCATAGATAGCTAACCCAACCAATATCAACAATAGATGACAAGCTATTTTTGTAAAAACGCCTAAAAAACCAGATAATGCTTTTAGACCATCTTGATAAGCTGCATTAATTAAAACAATAATCAACATAGCGGATTGTATGGACAGCATTGCTATCCCGTTTACACTACCAACCTGCCTCAAATTAACAAAAATAAACCCGATTAAGAACAAAGCAACGATAGTCGTAATCAAAGGAAGCAAGGCTGAGAAAAGTGTTAGAAATAAATTTCTAATGCTATTCACAATACGTGAATTAACATCCGTCATATACAAAGCGTATGAGATAGCCAAGGTAGTGACAGGAAATGCAAACCATGGCTGGGTAATCATTTCATAAAAAAGCTTAATGCCTATCATACTAAATAAGGCACTACCTAACCCTAATATGGCCCATAAACCCAATACAAAGGCGCCTGAAAAACACAACTGAATGACTATTTTCCAAGCCACATCAAAATACGTAGGATAGCTTGCAACCCACTTATTATCATGATCAGCACTAATTCCCAATGACAACGCAATAATTAAAGAAATTGCTGTCGCAAAAAATAGGCTAAAAAAGCTAAAAACAGGCAGCTGCGGAGGCAACGGCTCCCGAAAAATAGCATAATAACCTATACCCGCTAATACCAACGCGACACAACAGACCCCCAGCATTTGGACTCTGGGTCGCACATTCATACTCAGTGAAATAACAAAGGGAATAAAAACACTCAGAAAAACGACAGGATAAAATAAACTAGGATTAGTTGCAGGCCAAATTTTCCCTGATGCAGCAGAGTATAAAAAAGCCAAGATAGCGCCTTGAAGCAACCCCACTACTAAGCGTAAGCATACTTTACCCATACGCATTGCATATCCCTCAATATAAACATTAAGCTATCTAAGCTATCATCCCACCTTTATCAAGTCGAGCTACTGGTCCAAAAGAACGTCTATGCACGCGACTGACACCATACTGCTGCAATGCATCTATATGGGCCTTCGTTGGATAACCTTTATGAGATAGAAAATGATATTGGGGATACTTTGCATGCAGCATTAACATATAGCGATCTCTTAGCACCTTAGCAACAATAGATGCTGCACTGATAGCTGGCTCCAATAAATCGCCCTGCACAATTGCCTTTGCTTCACAGGGAAAGAGTGGCGCTTTATTACCATCAACTAATACTAATTTTGGCGCTACGTGTAAACCAGCAACCGCGCGCTGCATCGCCAACAAGCTGGCTTGCAAAATATTAATCTCGTCAATTTCAGCAACCGTTGCCCTTGCAACTGACCAAGCTAATGCCTTTTCTCTAATTTCTATAAATAATCGTTCACGCTTCTTCTCAGTTAATTTTTTAGAGTCATTCAAACCCTGTATAGGATTATTTGGATCTAAAATAACTGCTGCTGCTATTACAGGGCCAGCAAGCGGGCCACGGCCCGCTTCATCAACACCGGCTATCCATTCAGTTGGCTGATTCCACATGTGGTCCATCCTTGTATTCTGTGATCGGCCGCTCTAGCACACGGCGCACGACAAAACGCGGGCGCTTTCTGACTTCTTGATAAATCCGGCCTACATATTCACCGACTATCCCTAAACCAAATAAAACGATACCAATCAAGAAGAACATAATCGCAAATAAAGTGAACAACCCTTCCACTTCAGGACCATGTATAAAACGACGCAAGAATAAGAACACCACAAATCCAAAGCTACACAAGGATATAAGCAGCCCTATCATGGTAAAAACTTGCAAAGGAAATACCGAGAACCCTGTTACTAAATCAAAATTGTAACGAATTAATTTATACAAGTTATAGCTAGAGGTTCCTGCGCTACGCTCCGCATGCGCCACCCCCACTTCTGTTGGATTCGCCGCATAGGTTAACGCTAATGCAGGAATAAAAGTGGATGTTTCGCCAGTAGATGCCATCAAATCAACAATATCACGACGATAAGCACGCAACATGCAACCTTCATCTTCCATTTTTAATTTAGGCATCATCCATTCACGCAATTGGTTATGCCATTTCGATACCTTTAAGCGCCATAGAGAATCTTGGCGGTTTTGCCTATGGGTATTCACTACATCATGACCTGCTTCGATAGCAGCGACCAGTTTAGGAATTTCCTCTGGTGGGTTTTGCAAATCTGCATCCATGGTGATTATAATTTGACCGCGAACACGCTCAAATCCAGCCATGATAGCCATGTGCTGGCCAAAATTGCCGTTAAAATCAATCACTCGAATTTGCTCAGGGCGACGATTGTGCAATTCTTGCAACATTTCTGGCGATTTATCTGTACTACCGTCATTAGTTAAAACAATTTCGTAAGGCTTGCCTAAATTATCTAATACGGTTGTCAAACGGGTATATAATTCTTCCAATACTTCTTGTTCATTGTGAACAGGAATTACTATACTAATATATGGATTTTGCATTAAGTTGAGCCTTTCTATTTTAGTTGCCTAACATTATATGAATATTAAAACGATACGCACTATTTTTTCACGCTTTCAGCAGGCGGACCCACATCCAACGACTGAGTTGATTTATCACAGTCCATTTGAGCTATTAATTGCTGTCATTCTATCCGCCCAAGCGACTGACAAATCAGTCAATAAAGCAACGGAGAAGCTTTATCCTATCGCAAATACGCCAGAAGCGATTTATGCACTAGGAGAAAATGGCCTGAAAGAATATATCAAAACCATAGGATTGTATACAAATAAAGCAAAAAACATTATTGCAACTTGTCGCCTTCTCATTAATCATTTTCACTCCCAAGTACCTGATAACAGGGAAAGCCTAGAATCCCTGCCCGGAGTTGGTCGAAAAACAGCTAATGTTGTTTTGAATACCTACTTTGGTCAACCAACCATGGCAGTGGATACGCATATTTTCAGGGTGGCAAACCGTATTGGTTTGGCACATGGCAACACCCCTTTAGCAGTTGAAAAGCAATTATTAAAAAACATTCCAGAACCGTATAAACTAAACGCTCACCATTGGTTGATCTTACACGGGCGCTATGTTTGTATTGCCCGTAAACCAAAGTGCTCAACATGTATTATTAAGGATTTATGTGAATATCCAGATAAAACGGTAACCAATTAATGTATACAGATAATCGCGATGCCTATCGCCAAGCATTTTTTATGGCTTGGGATAAATATAAAAAGCAACTCCCATTAAACCCTGTCGAAGGACAGCTAGTTGAAATTATCTTAGTTCATCCTGAATACCATGCGTTACTAGAAAACCCTAAACAATGCGAGAAACAGGAATTTACGATTGAAGAAAATCCATTTTTCCATATGAGTTTGCACGTTGCTATTAGAGAGCAAGTGCGAACAAATAGGCCCACTGGTGTTGCAGAGATTTATCAAATACTCAGCAAACAAATGGATAACCCGCATGAAGCAGAACACGCTATGCTGACCTGTTTAGCACAAATTTTATGGCAAGCACAGCAAAGTGGTGCCATGGAAAGTGAAGCCAGTTATTTAGAAAAATTAAGGCAACTTATTGAATAGGTTGGAAACAAAATATACAATTAAAATCACATTCGCCTAAAAGGAATTAGGTATGAAATTAGCACTGATCACCAGCTTCATCACCCTTAGCATCAGTACAGCTTATGCTTACTCAGAACTTCCCAATAATCTAAAAATTTATATCCAGAATAACCAAGTCAGCACGACTGCTACCCCGGGTGCGATAGAAAGAAATCTACCAATCAATAATGACTACCAAGCAAATCCTGCCTGCTATATGGCCTGCTATTCACACGACAAAGAAAAAGGCATCTACCAAGTAGGTGATGGCGCTTACGTGAATGGTTTAGTACGCATTGCTGGCATTTATAACAACCGTATTTGCATCCCCGGTACACCCGAAGAATTAATTAATTTATGCAAAAAAATACCTACCTGTATCAACACAGAATGCTGGGTAGATGGCAATACAGGTGCTTTTTATAACATTAAAGAAAAACCAATTAACCCCATGAAATCCACTCGGGTTATACAAACAAGTCAAGCCACTACCAATTAGAGATTATTTATGAAACAAGATCATTTTCTCAGCTTATCCGAAGAAGGTTTCCATAAAATAGCTTATACCGAATGGGGTACAGCAAATAACACAAATACACCCATTATTTGCGTACACGGCCTAACGCGTAACAGCCGGGACTTCGACTATCTTGCGGATTATTTAAGCTACAGAGGCGCTCATGTTTTCTGCCCTGATATTGTTGGTAGAGGTGACAGTGACTGGTTAAAAAGCCCTCTACACTACACTTATGAACAATACCTCATTGATATGACCAATATGATCACACGCACCAATGCCTCTAAGGTCGATTGGATAGGCACCTCTATGGGCGGTTTAATTGGTATGATTTTAGCTGCCCAGGAGAAGACACCTATACGCCGTTTAATATTAAATGACGTAGGCCCACAAATCCCACTTAAAGCCCTCCAAAACATCGCTAAATATGCCGGACACGACCCGCTATTTGATAGCATTGCCGATGCCAGACGCTATTATCAAGCCGTGCATGCAGAGTTTGGTAATCTAACAAATGAACAATGGCAACACATGGCTGAAACCAGCACCTATGAAATATCACCAGGTAAATTCGCCTCAAAAATTGATCAAGGAATTAAAATATCTCCTGCAAAAAGTAAATTTGCTTGGAATTTAATTTTAAACCCACATAAAGCCCTAGAAGGAACCTTATTTGACATCGATTTATGGCAAATTTGGCGCAAAGTCCGCTGCCCCGTACTGGTAATTCGAGGCAAAGATTCAAAGCTATTAACACCAGCTATTTTACAAAAAATGCAACAAACTCACCCTCACCTCTCTACACTAGAAATAGCTAACGCAGGCCATGCTCCTGCATTAGTGAATGCTGATGAGCACGAAACTATTTATCAATGGTTGATGAAGACTGAGAACCCCCTTAAGATGTGAGGCAATATTGCATACTTAAGATTAAATCATGACCAAAACAACCCATCACATCCTAGCAGACGGCCGCTGGCAAGGCGCACACGGTATTGGTCGCTTTTCTAATGAGGTATTAAGTCGCCTATCAAATGCCGATATCTTTACCTCAGGACCTAACCCTTTATCGATCAAAAATCAATTTTGGCAAACTCAACTACTACTAAGTGATAAAACCCACCGTGTTTTTTACTCTCCTGGTTTTAACCCGACATTGTTATCACGTATACCAGTTGTATTTACCATACATGATTTAATTCATATCAATGTGCCTGAGCAAACAACCCTATTAAAAAATTTATTTTATCGCCATGTCGTTAAGCCAGCTGCAAAAAAAGCTCGGGCTATTATCACTGTTTCTGAGTTTTCTAAAAAAACAATTCTGGATTGGGTAGATATACCAGAAGAAAAAATCATCGTTGCCTATCCTGGCGTCAGCCAATGTTTCCAGCCTGAGGGTGATCGTTATCAGCCAGGCTTCCCTTACTTACTGCATGTAGGCAATGCAAAAACACATAAAAATGTTGCTCGCTTAGTACAAGCATTTGCAATAGCAAACATAGATAAAGACATTAAATTAATTAGCACAGGCGCTCTACATGAAAACACTGCTGTATGCAAACTAATCAAACAATATCAACTAGAAGATAGAGTCTTATCACATTCTAATTTAAGCGAGGCAACCCTAGCAGCTTATTACAGAGGTGCTCTCGGCGTTGTCTTCCCCTCATTATATGAGGGATTTGGCCTACCCGTAGTAGAAGGCATGGCTTCTGGTGTACCTGTTTTAACAGCTAACACCACCTCTCTACCTGAGATTGCTAATGGCTGCGCCATCTTGACCAATCCGTTTGAAATAGATGCGATTGCCCATGGACTTAATCAATTGATCAATGATCACACTTTACGGAATAAGCTCATCAAAGCAGGATTAACTCGAGCACAACAATTTAATTGGGATCACACCGCTGAACGCATTCAGGCACTTTTAAATCAAATAGCACAAGGCTAACCCCATGGAACAGGAAGAACATATTTATAGCGTTAGCGAATTAAACAATGAAGTAAAATATTTACTAGAAGGCACCTATGTTCAAGTATGGGTTGAAGGTGAAGTATCTAACTTTGCTTCGCCCAGTTCTGGTCACTGGTATTTTTCTATCAAGGACAGCTTAGCTCAAGTTCGCTGTGCTATGTTTAAGGGCAATCAGCGACGCTTAACATTTACCCCTAAAGATGGCTCACACGTCTTAATCAGAGCACGCGCCAGCCTCTACCCTAATCGGGGTGATTATCAGTTAATTGCAGATCACATGGAAGAAAGAGGCGAAGGAAAACTACGCCGTGAATTTGAATTACTGAAGAAAAAGCTAGAAACTGCTGGTTTATTTGATGAAGATCACAAACAAGCATTACCACCCTACCCAACCAGAATAGGCATTATTACCTCACCCACAGGTGCCGCTATTAAAGATATTTTACATGTATTAAAAAGACGCTACGCTTGTACACCTATCATTATTTATCCCACATTAGTACAAGGCCAAACAGCAGCACCGGCTATTGTAAAAGCTATCGAAGTCGCTAACCAGCGCAAAGAGTGTGATGTATTGATCATTGCTCGCGGTGGTGGATCACTAGAAGATTTATGGCCTTTCAATGAAGAAATGGTGGCCCGTGCGATCTATAAAAGTCATATTCCAACCATTACAGGTATAGGACATGAAGTTGATTTCACGATTGCTGACTTTATTGCTGATTTGCGTGCACCCACACCATCAGCTGCGGCAGAAATAGCAACACCTGACAGCTCAGAACTTCAAAGACAATTGCAACACCAGCTAACACAATTAAATCGTATCGTATTACGTAAACTGAGCAATCAAGCTCAACAATTAAATTGGATGAAAAAGCACTTACTGCAGATGCATCCAAAAAGACAGCTCTCTGAGAAAATGCAACGCTTAGATTTTTGTGAGCTAGCATTGAGACAACAGCTAACCAAGATACTGGTTCGACTAAAAAATGAGGCCGGCACGTTAGAATATCGCCTACATCAGGCCAACCCAACCACTTATATTAAACAACAAAAAAATACCCTTGAGCGACTCTATCTGCAAGGACTAACATCCTTACAAAAAAATATACAAAAAAAGCGAACCGAGCTTGCAGGATTGGCAGGCAAACTCCATGCCTTGAGCCCACTAGCCACCTTACAACGTGGCTATGCAATTGCCTTACTGAATGGGCAGGTATTACGCCAGGCCAAACACGCTAAAGCTGGGGATGCTGTGCAACTGCGCTTACAAGATGGAGAACTAAATTGTTTGGTCAAAGATTGATATTCAAAATAGCCTGGATAAGTCTGCGAATCCAGGCTATCACTCAGTGTAAAACTTAAGCGTCAGCTGCCATTAAAACAGGTCTAACTGCTGCTAAGTTATGAGGCATTTGAGCGTCTGTTTCGCTCACGGAATCCAACAAAGAGATCAAATCTTGCAATTTTTGCGCATGATTTTCTTTATCATTGTTTTGGTTTTCGATAATACTATGTAGCGCAGCATTATCAGCTTTTAATTGTTTAGTTTCTTTGCGTAAGTCTTCCACTTCAGAAAGTAGCGCCATCATTTTTTCTTCTAGTTTCTGTAATAACATTTCAGCCATGAGCTCTATCCTTTTCGAGAAATATCTGGTGCTTTATCATATTTAAAAATGCTTAGTTTGCCTAGGAATAAATGCAACCGGTGCATTAACCACGTCTTCTTTCACATAAGGAAAATATGCACGCGGCATATTTACCACTGTATAACCAGACAAATAGCCCTTCAGCACAGGTTCATAAACCTTACGCGTGATAAAAATAACATTCTCTGGCTTATTAGCAACAATAGGCCAAGCTTTTAATAGGGTTGCCGTTGTGGGTGCTTCACGCTTTTCAGGCTCATCTAAATAGGTCACATTAGGTGGCAACTGCAGATAAAAAATCAACTTACTTTCTGCATCTAATAAAACCACCGACCACTTATCCCAAGGTTGAACCTTGGTTGCTTCTGTCTTCACTACACGCGCAAAACGATCAATACCTACCTCAGAATAATACCAGCTAGCAATAATATCCATGGCAGCAAACAATAGAATATAAGAAACAACCGTAACCAGTGCGGCCAAACGCTGGCGTTTAAACGATAAGCCCACTGTACCTAACCATTCTGCCACAAACAAAATAGCAAAAGGCACCACTGGTAAAATGTAATAACTACGACGAGAACCGCTTAATGTAAAAAATAAAAATAACAGGCCTAGGGTCCAGGCTATCCACTTAGCATTAACAGAGAATTGCTTCCAACGCCCAGCAAGCGCTATCAGTGCTGGAATAAAGAAAAAAGTCCAAGGCAATAGATAAATAGGCAGGTAAATAAAATAGGTATAAATAGGGCCTTTGTGATCAAATGGCTGGAAGTAACGCAACACATTTTCCCTAAACACCATGTATAAACCACTTTGTCCATAAGCGTCCCCACCAAAGTGACTAGATGCCCAGAATGGTAGCAAATAGACTATGGCAGCAGGAATCATTGCTAAAAACAAAGGCAATCTTACATGTTGTCGCCAACTCTTTTGCAAACAAATATCCACAAAAACAGCGATTAATGGCATGATTAAACCAATTAACCCTTTACATAATGCGGTTAAACTAATAATTAAGAAAAATATAGTGTAGTGGAAAAAATTAGCACGCTCACGGTGTAACATATACCAAGTCACAGCAAACAGCGTACCTGCCAGGTTCAACATATCCGCACTACTGGTACGACCCCAAAACACAAAATAAAAAGTCGTTAATAACATCCAGCCAGCCATCAAACCCAATTCACGGTTCTTTAACTTTTCACCCAGCTTAACAATAGACCATATGCTAAGCACAGCTGCCAATGCTGAAGGAATACGTAATGCCCAGGTATTTAAACCACCAATCAGTTTAGCAACTAGTACAATCAACCAATAAGATAACAAGGGTTTATCATAATATCGATTCATTCCCAAATAGGGATGTAAAAAATCTTGGCGATAAAACATGCCGGCAACGATATCTGCCCAGCGATGCTCTTGTGTCCAGAGCTCTCTGGCGCCTAAAGAAGTAAA